>JAZLHQ010000047.1:0-10135 GCA_045616925.1 Eubacteriales bacterium
GTAGCAGGCGCGAATATCGCCGGCTTCAAGAAGGTCGCAACCGCTATGATGGAACAGGGAATATTCTGATCTTCGGATCAACCGAAAAACGCACTTTCGTCATCAAGTGATATAATCCCCATAGAGTAGACACTTGAAATAACAAAAAGTTTCAAGACTACACTATGGGGGTTATTTTATGTCAAGAAGGAGCCACAAGAATAAGAAATACAGCAAAGAATTGCGGATAGAAGCAGTAGAAGCATATCAGAGAGGAGAAGGAAGCCAAAGAGAAATATGTAAAAAATTCGGAATTCTCGACAAAAGGCAACTTCATAATTGGATAATGTGGTATAATGGTCATAGAGAAATGAAGCGGAAGAATACCGCCAAAGGAGAGATCTACATGACCAAGGGAAGAACGACCACACAAGAAGAACGAGCAGAGATCGTAGCGTTCTGCATCGAACACTGTAAGGACTACGGATTGACGGTAGAAACGTACAAAGTATCGTATCAACAAATCTATGCATGGGTTCGAAAGTATGAAGAAAAAGGAGTTAAAGGACTCACAGACCGCCGAGGAAAAGCGAAGCCGGAAGACGAACTTACAGAAGAAGACCGTCTTCGTCAGGAAAACAAGATATTGCAGGCAAAGATCAAAGATCAGGAAATGGAGATTGCTTTGCTAAAAAACTGAGGGAGTTGAGAGGGGGCGGTCGTTGAGCGGAGTTCGACAGGAAGACAAATACATAGCAATTCGGTATTTGAACAAGACCGAACGCTATCCGGTTGAAAAGTTGTGCAATAAACTGCACCTTTGTCGCTCCGGTTATTACAAATGGATACGACGGGAACCGAGTGAAAGTCAACGGATCAATGAGCAACTTGTAGAGTGGATAAAGGCGTATTATGAAGAACAAGACGGTATTCTCGGATATCGGCAGATGACGATTACAATTAACCGGGAGAAGAAAACGCAATTCAACAAGAAGCGGATCCGCAGACTGATGCAGCTCCTGCATTTGAAGTCGGTATGCCGGAAGGCAAAATACAGCTATATCAAGTCAACACCGGAAGTAACCGCAGAAAACGTGCTGAACAGAAACTTTACCGCCGACGCGCCGAACGAAAAGTGGCTGACAGACGTAACGGAATTCAAGTATTACGTCGGAGTGGAAGTGAAGAAGATCTATCTGAGTGCCATTCTTGACCTCTATGACAGACGGATCGTGGCGTACAAAATAGGAGACAGCAACAATAACGATCTTGTATTCAGAACCTTCGACGAAGCTGTTGCTCTTAATCCTAATGCCCATCCGCTGTTTCACAGTGACAGAGGATTCCAGTACACAAGCAAAACATTCCATAAAAAGCTAATGGAAGCCGGTATGCGGCAGAGTATGTCCAGAGTGGGCAGGTGCATTGATAACGGTCCAATGGAAGGATATTGGGGAATCCTCAAATCCGAAATGTATTATCTGAGAAAATTTACTGACCGAACCGAATTGATACAGGCAATTGAAAACTATATTCATTTCTACAACACAAAAAGATACCAATTCAAACTGCGTTGTATGACGCCGATGGAATTCCATGCGGCTTTCGCCGCGTGAAAAATTCCACCCCTGCTGCGCAGCAGGGGTGGAATCCAAACTTCGTTTGTAAACTTTTTTGTTTTTTCGTCTGTCTACTTGACAGGGGGCACATCAATTTTCCTCTTCGGCGTATTTTTTGTCAGAAATCGACTTCTTAACCTTTATATAGTATTTTGCCTACAAAGTTTCTGAATGCCTCAATATAACCGTCGGCAATCTTCTCATCCGGTGCTTCCGACATAATACGCAGTAGCGGCTCCGTGCCGGAAAATCTGCATATCACAAATCCGCCGTTATCAAAGAACACCTTGCATCCGTCGGCATAACTTGTATGGATTATTCCGCTGTCGAACTTCGGAAGTTGTTTGTCTTCCATCAATCTGCTGTTGATTTTGATCTTGTCTTCCGCTGAGAACGTCATAACGTCCTCACGGAAAACGGTGGCGCCGTATTTTTCGTGTATCAGGTCACGTATCTGCGAAGCCGACATTCCGGTAGCACTCAACATCTCCACGAACAACGAAGCGGCGTACGTGGAATCCTTGCCTTTAATGTGACCGCGTACGGTAAGTCCGCCGGAAGATTCACCGCCGAGAACCGCATCGGTCTCTTCCATTTTGGCAGATATGTACTTGAATCCCACCGGAACTTCATAGCATTTTTCGCCGAAATCCGCCGCCATTCTGTCAAGCACGTGTGTCGTCGCACAGTTTTTTACCACAGGACCCATCCAATGCTTGTACTCGTGCAGATACCAGTAAAGCATAGACAGTATTTCATTTGCGTGGATGTATTCTCCTTTTTCGTCTATGATGCCGACTCGGTCTCCGTCGCCGTCAAAGGCAATACCGAGATCGTATCCTTCCGTAATCACCTTTTCATTCAACTGATGAAGACTCTTTTCGGAAGGAGCCGGAGCAAAGTTTCCGAAATAGGCATCTTTTTCTTGATTTATGATATCAAGAGTACATCTCGCGGTGCAAAGTACCACCATCAAGGGATACGTTCCGGAGCCGTGCATAGGGTCAAAGGCGATACGAAGCCCGCGCTCCCGGATAGCGGCAACGTCGAGGTTTGCAAGTATATCGTCAATGAAATCGTTGAAAGGATTTTTGATGTAAGAAATATGACCGTTGCTTATTGCCTTGTCAAAAGATTCGGTTTTGATTTCGACTTCCGAATTTATGAGATTCTCCAGATGCGAAGTCACCTCAATCGGTGCGTCTCTGCCTTCGTCAATGATCAGTTTGATGCCGTTGAAGTTTGACGGGTTGTGACTGGCGGTCACTTCAAGTCCGTAGTGCAGCAGACGCTTCTTTACGGTGTGCATAATAAGCGGAGTGGGTGCGCTGCGTTTCATCATTTCGACCGTGATCCCGTTTCCGCAAAGAACCTCCGCCAACCAGCGTGCGGCACTGTCGGAAAGAAATCTTCTGTCGTATCCAATCACTACAGGAATACTTTCGTGACCGTTTTCCTTGATCAGTAGAGCGACACCCTGTCCAACCTTCTGAATATTGACCTTGATAAAGTCATCGCCGATGACGGCTCTCCAACCGCCGGTACCGAAAGCGATTTTTTCGGAATTGCCCATAGAAATATACATCCTTTACGTGATCTTGATTTCTTTTCCTTTATAAATGATTTTTCCGAAATGCTTGCCCGTGACTTTGAAGGACGAAAGCTCGCCGTTTTTCCAGATAACGTCGACCTTCGCGCCGCCGGGAATGCGGATGCCTTTGATGCTGCCGTTCTTCCACTCGGAGGGGAGGGCGGGCAGAATGCGCGTATTCTCGCCGTCAAACTGCACGAGCATCTCGTTGATGCCCGATACGAAGCCGAAGTTTCCGTCGATCTGCATGGGCGGGCAGGCGTTGAAAAGGTTCGCGTACGTTCCGCTCGGGGCGCTCGCGTATATGTCACCCATCTTGTAGCAGAAGCTCGGACGCAGGTACTCGTTGATGATCCGGAGGGCGTGATCGCCGTCGTAAAGCCGCGCAAAGAAGTTGATCTTCCACGCAAGCGACCAGCCGACGCCCGCGTCCCCGCGGATTTCAAGCGTCTTTTTGGCGGCGTCGGAGAACGCGGGCGTTCTGTCGGGCGTGATCTCGTGTGCGGGATGCAGACCGTAGAGATGCGATATGTGCCGGTGGTGGACGTCGCGCCACTCTTCGTCCTTGTACCACTCGACGAGGTCGCCCTGCCGTCCGATGCGCAAAGGCAGGAGCTTCGGAAGTGCTTTCCGGATGCCCGAGAGGATCTCGTCGTCATTTTCACCGACGAGATCGGCTGCTTTCAGACAGTTTTCAAATAATTCGCGGATGATGCTCATCGTCATCGTCGACGTGTAGGCGACGTTGCAGATCTCACCTTTCTCGAAAAATTTATTTTCGGGCGAAACGGACGGCGCCATGACGAGATAGCCGTCCTTTGTCTCTGTGAGCGTGTCGAGGTGAAAGAGTGCGCATTTTTTCATAACGGGCAGGGCGGTGTTTTTCAGATAGCCGACGTTTCCCGTGTAGAGATAGTGATCAAAAAGATGACGGCAGAGCCAGCCGCCGGCGAGCGGCCAGTAGGACGCCTGCGCCTGCACCCATGCGGGAACGGAGAAGCGCCAGAGGTCGGTGTTGTGGTGAATCACAAAGCCGCGCGCACCGTACATAAGCTTCGCCGTTTCTTCGCCGGCGATCGAAAGTTCCTCGATCATTTTGAGCAGCGGCAGATGCATTTCCGGCAGATCGCACGCGAGCGTCGGATAATAGTTCATTTCGACGTTGATGTTCGTCGTGTAGTTGCAGCTCCACGGGGGCGAGACCTTTGCGTTCCAGATGCCCTGCAGGTTGAGCGGCTGCGAGCCGGGGCGGGAGCCGGAGATCGTCAGGTATCTGCCGAAATTGTAGAGAAGCGCGATCAGCGCCGTATCATCGTGATTTTGGGCGTTGCGGACGAGACGCTCGTTCGTCGGGACCTCCGAAAAGTCCTTTTCGGGGCAGAGATCGAACTTCACGCGGTCATAATAGGACGAAAAATCCCTCACGTGATCTTTGTATATCGCGTCAAAACCCTTTCCGGCAGCAGCCGAAAGAATGTCCGCGACGGCTTTTTTGTACGGTTTTCCGTCATAGTAGGGATGCTTGTCAAAGCCGTTGAAATTTGATTCCGCCGTGAAATAAAGCGTCACTTCGGTCGTGTTTTTGATTGAAATCTGTCCGTTTTCGGCGGCAACTTCGCCGCTTGAAACGGCTTTGACGCCGCCGCGGTACGAAATTCCGTGCTTTTCGGGCTCTTTGTCGTAAAGATAGTTTTGCTCGAGGAACATTTCGCGGTTGGCGGGCGCTGTCGACGTGCATACGCCGTCGAGATAAAGAACGCCGTCTTCGACCGAGATTTCGTTGAGCATTTCGGAATCCATCGAAACGGACAGCGAAACGGGCTTTCCGCTCTCAAGATGCCAGACGATTACTTTGTCGGGGAAGGAAGCGAACGCGCAGGTGTGGATTTCCTTGCCGTCCTGCGTGAACACGACGTGTGCCGTTGCGGATCTGAGATCGAGAGAGCGCGCAAAGTCCGAAATACCGGCGTCCGCGTCCCTTTCAAAACGGATGCGAAGATGCCCGAAGGGCAGGTAAGCGTCCGAATTGTCGTGACCGAGACAGCCGTTGATGAGCTTGTGCGCCGTCAGATTGTCGCCGTTTTCGGCAGCTTCTGCGGCTTTCGGAATCGCCTCCCGGATAGCTCCCCATACGGGTTTGATCTTTTTCGGCACACCGCTCCAAAGCTCGTCGAGATTGAGCGCGAGATGCTCGTTTTCGGGATCACCGAAGACCATCGCGCCGAGACGTCCGTTGCCGATCGGCAGCGCTTCGTTCCAGTTCGAAGCAGGTTTTTCGTAGAAAAGTACGCCGGATGCATCTTTTTTCATGACTTATTCCTCCGAAATTGATTTGCAGGCGCCTTTCAGCGCCGTAATTGCCTCTTTGTAATCGGTCTTTCCGAAGATTGCAGATCCGGCGACCGCGACGTCCACGCCGGCTTTATTGCAGTTGGCGATATTGCCGATTCCGACGCCGCCGTCGATCTCGATCTCAAGTTCGTGGTCGAGATCCTTTTTCCACGATCTGACGGTTCTGACTTTATCAAGCATATCGGGCATAAACTTCTGCCCGCCGAAGCCCGGCTCAACGGACATAATGAGGATCATATCGAGCAGATCAAGATACGGCTTCAGTACGTTGACGTCCGTTCCGGGTTTGACCGAGATCGCCGCCTTGAGTCCCGCGTCCTTGATCTTTTGAAGCGTTTCCCGGACTCTGTCGGTCGCTTCAAAGTGGATCGTGATGATATCGGCGCCCGCCTTGACGAAGTCGTCGATATAGCGGATCGGCTCCTTTATCATCAGATGCACGTCGAAGACCATTTTCGACGCTTTGCGCAGACATTTGTAGACGAGCGCGCCGAAGGAGATATTCGGGACGAAGACCCCGTCCATCACGTCGATGTGGAGATAGTCGGCGCCTGCGGCTTCGACCGCGGCGACCTCGCTGCCGAGTTTTGCAAAATCAGCGGCGAGAATAGAAGGAGCAATTTTCATTTTTATATCCTTTCCGGAACCGAAATCGGTATTTTGTCATATCCTGTCCTGCGGCGATGCCGCGAAAAATACGGCAAGCGATCCGTGAACGTGAAAGCAAGGGAAGTATCCGGAAAATAAGCGGATCCGCCTCGCCGTGTGCCCGAGGGCTCAGCCTTCGGGTTTTTGTTTGCCGTCAGAATAACGGCAGAGGGGAGAGAGGGAACAGTTTTCACAGTCGGGCGATTTCGCCGTGCAGACGGCGCGCCCGTGATCGACGAGTCTGTGGCAGAAATCGCTCTGCTCCTCTTCGGGAAGCAGAGAAGAGAGTATCTTTTCGATCTTCGGGGGATCCTTGAGTCCCTCGGGAACGAGCCCCAGCCTGTTTGATAAACGGATGCAATGCGTGTCGACGACGACCGCCGGCTTTTTGTAAATATCACCGAGCAGAAGATTGGCGACCTTGCGCCCGACGCCGTCGAATTTGAGAAGTTCCTCCATCGTGTCTGGCAGGATCCCGCCGTATTCTTCGGTCAGCATCCTGCATTCGGAGACGATATCCGACGCCTTGACGTGATAAAGCCCGCAAGGCTTGACGATCGCTTCCACGTCTTCGATTCCGGCTTGTCCGAGATCCTTCGCCGTCGGATATTTCCTGAAAAGATCCCGGCAGACGATATTGACGCGTTTGTCGGTGCACTGCGCGGACAAGCGCGCCATCACGAGCAGCTTCCACGGCTCCCCCTCGTAAGTGAGCGCACATTCGGCGTCCGGATAGAGTGCTTTCAGCGCTTCGACGACCGAGAGAGCGTGTTCTTTTGAAGAATAATCGGTCATTTTGCGTCCTTTTTGCGGAAATCGAGCAAAGAAACGCCGAATTCCTTCTGCATGGCGAGATCGAGCGCGAAAAGCGGAAGCCCGACGACGTTGTTGTAATCGCCTTCGATCTTCTCGATGAAAAGGGAAGCGATCCCCTGGATCCCGTAGGCGCCCGCCTTGTCGTAGGGCTCGACGGTGTCGACGTAAAACGCGATCTCATCTTCCGTCATTTCGCGGAAATATACTTTGGTCGAGACGCTGTCCGCGTAAATTTTGTCCTTTGAGCGGATCGCGAACGCGGTCATGACCTCGTGCGCTTTGTTGCTGTATCCGCGCATCATATTGAGCGCGTCCTCGCGGTTTTTCGGCTTGCCGAGGATCTTATCCTCCGCAAGAACGACGGTATCCGCCGAAACGATCAGCGTTTTTTCGTCCGGAAGCTCGCAGGCGAGCGCTTTTCTGCCGGCAAGATCGCGCATGGCGTCCCGTACCGTAAGATCCGTTTGCAGCGTTTCGTCGACGTCGGCGCTCCTGACGGTATAATCAAGACCGAGCATCGTGAAAAATTCGCGTCTTCTCGGCGATTTGGAAGCAAGGATCAGATTTTCGTACTTCATCATTGTTTCCCCGTGGAACCGAAGCCGCCCTCGCCGCGTTCGGTCTTGTCAAGTTCGTCGACTTCGATGAGATTCGCGTGAAAAACGGGCATGATCATGAGCTGCGCGATCCGCTCGTCCGGCTCGACCGTGTAGTCCTCGTCCGAGGTGTTGAGCGCGCAGAACGAGATCTCGCCGCGGTAGTCGCTGTCGATGACGCCGATGCCGTTCGCGGCGGTGATGCCCTTTTTGCAGGCAAGTCCGCTTCTCGCGCAAAGGATCGCGACCGTGCCGCAGGGGATCGAGATCGCGATCCCGGTCGGGATCATTTTTCTCCCGTGCGAAGGGATCGTCACGGGCTCGGTGATCGCCGCGTGCAGATCGAAGGCGGCGGCGCCGTCGGTTGCGTAAAAAGGCATTTTCGCGTTTTCACGCACGAGTTTGATTTTTACTTTCTTATTCATCGGTTTCGTCCTCTTTGCGGATTATACAGACCGCGTGTGCGGAAATTCCTTCTTTTCTGCCGGTGAAGCCGAGATGCTCCTCGGTCGTCGCCTTGACGTTCACGCGGTCTTCGGAAATATTAAATATTTCAGCGATGTTTTCTTTCATTTGGGGAATGAAGGGAGCGAGTTTCGGCGCCTGGGCGATGACCGTCGCGTCGATATTCGAAACGGAAAACCCGTTTTCGGAGAGCAAATTGCCGACTTCACGGCATAAAAGCGTGCTGTCGATGCCTTCGTACCGTTCGTCGGTATCGGGAAAATGACGCCCGATGTCGCCGAGCGCGGCGGCGCCGAGAAGGGCGTCCATCACGGCGTGCAGTAAAACGTCGGCGTCGGAATGACCGAGAAGCCCTTTTTCGTAGGGGATCTTCACGCCGCCGAGGACGAGATCACGTCCTGAAACGAGTTTATGTACGTCGTACCCGTGGCCGACGCGGAAATCGGGAAATTTCATACGGCTCTCCTTCATTTTACGTCCGAGATGTTTCTCTTGCGCAGAACGACCTCCGCGTAAAGAAGGTCCTCGGGCGTCGTCAACTTCAGATTGACGTCGCCGGATTCGACGAGCGTGACCTCAAAGCCCGCATATTCTGCGAGCGAGGCGTCGTCGGTCCCCGTGAAACCCTTTTCCTTCGCGTAGTAAGCCGAGCAGCGGTAAAGATCCGCGTAAAAGATCTGCGGCGTCTCGATCAGCCAGAGCGTGTCGCGGTCGACGCCGTTTTTGACCGTTTTCGAAATGGGGTCGATGATCTTGGGCGTATCCTTGCACGGCGACGCCGCAGCGGCTGCCTTCGTGAGATACGCCTTTTGGGCGACTTTTTCGATGATCTCGGGCGTCACGAGCGGACGCGCGCCGTCGTGGATCGCGACGAATTTCGTCTTGGGACCGATCGCCTCGAATCCTTTGAGAACGGATTCCTGCCGCGTTTTTCCGCCTGCGACGACCTTCGAGACCTTCTTAAAGCCGTATTTTTTGCAGAGATCGTCGTAAAGCGGGACTTCGTCCACTCTTGAGACGACGATGACGTCGCGTATGATGTCACATTTTTCGAACGCGTCGAGCGTGCGCGCGATGACGGGCTCGCCGCAGAGCTCCATGAACTGCTTCGTCTTTTCGGATTTCATCCGCGAGCCGGAGCCGCCGGCGACGACGATCGCCGTCGTATAGTGCTTTTTCTTGTAAATCAGATCGGAAACGGACATTTCTGATCCTCCTTTTTATTTTTTCGGCAGAACGACGGTATAACTGCCGTCCGTTTTGCAGCGGATCTTCGTATTGAAAAACGTTTCGCAGGCCTTGACCGCGTAGTCGACGTCAAGCGATCCCGCCGTTTCGTAGGCGGAGTGCATCGCGAGCTGTGCCATACCGATGTCAACGGTCGGGAGAGACACGCGGGTGTTGGAAATGCTGCCGAGCGTGCTGCCGCCGGGAAAATCGGAGCGGTTGGCGTAGAACTGCACCGGAACTTTTGCAGAAGCGCAGATCTCCTTGAAGACGGCGGCGGCGGGCGCGTCGGTCGTGTAGCGCTGGGAAGCGTTGAATTTGAGTACGATTCCGCCGTTCAGAACGGGCGCGTTCTGCTGATCGCTGAGTTCGGGGTGATTCGGGTGCTTCGCGTGCGCGTTGTCGGCGGAGAGCATCAGACTCGACGATAAAAGGGAATTGAGCTTCGCCGAAAGCGGGAGATCGTTATCGAACGCCATATTCGAGGCGATCAGTTCGAGCGTGTCGCCGAGAAATCCCGACGCTGCGCCCTGTTTCGTCTCGCTGCCCGTTTCCTCGTTGTCGAAGACGGCGAGAACGGGCGTGATTTCGGGATCGTCTGCCTTGAGAAATCCCGCGAGCGTCGTATAGACGCAGCCGAGGTCGTCGATACGCGGGCTCGCGAAGAATTCGCCGTGCGCGCCGAGGCGCGTACCCTTCGAGCGGGAATATACGAACAGATCCTCGGAAAGGACGTTTCCGGGCGTCCTCCCGGCAAGATCGGCGACCAGTTTTCCGATCTTACCGGGAGAAACGCCGACGCCGGCGAGCGGGAGCAGGTCGACCTGCGGATTGTATTTGAA
>JAZLHQ010000048.1:0-11280 GCA_045616925.1 Eubacteriales bacterium
ACCGATGTACCCATAATATTATACCACAAAACAATGAATTTGTCAATAGAAAAACACAATATTTTGCGATTTTCTTCGTAAAATATTGTGCTTCATACTATATCTTGTATTTTGTTATTTTATTTTCCTGTCAAACTCGGGCGCTCTCGGCGGCACGCGCCCGACGGTCCGCATTCCGTATAAAATCCCATCAAATCTTTCGGAAATTTTGTAAAACCGTCTTCACAAACAAAGAATTTTGTGTTATAATGTAAAAGAAGACGGAAAGGAGCTGATCCCCATGAATTACCTGCTTATTTTGGTAAGCGTTTTGTCCTTCTCCGTCAACAACGCGGCTACGCGCATTTTCCAGCTCCGCGTCAGATATTCAAAAGAACGACTGCCGGTTTATCAGGCTCTTTTCTGCCTGTGCGCGGCGGTTTTTTTCTGGGCGTATAACGGCTTCGCCGCGTTCCCGCCGAAAGCGATCCTCTTCGGAACGTTCTTCGGGGTTCTGTTCTTCTCGGCGAGCGCGCTCGCCGCGTGGGGATACGCGAACGGCTCGATGGCGTTGACCTCGCTCATCACGAACTGCAGCCTGCTCATCCCCGTATTCTACTCCGTTTTCTTCAGAAACGAGCCGTTTACGGTCAATTATATCGTGGGACTGATCCTTTTCCTGCTGTCGCTTCTGATCTCATCGGGTCTTATCGGCGGGAAAAAGCAGAACGCGAGCCTTTTGTGGCTCTCGATCGTAATGCTCGCGTTTTTGTCGAACGGCGCGACCGCCGTCATCCAGAAAGTGTTCGTTTCCTCCGACGGAGGCGATCACCTCGGCGTCTTTATGGCGTTCGCGTATTTCTGCGCGGGCGTTTGCTTCGTCGTGCGCTATACGGTTATGAGGGCAAAGTCCGAAGAGGCGGAAGCCGCTTACGACGCGAAAACCTTCGGACTTGCGCTTCTTTTGTCGATTATGTCGGGCGCGGGAAGCTTCGGCGGCAATCTTCTGCTCGGGATTTTGTCGGCGCGCGTCGACGGCGCCCTGCTTTACCCCTGCATCAACGGAGGGCTCTGCCTCACCGTGTCCGTCTTTTCGTTCCTCTTCTTCAAGGAAAAGCCGACGAAGACGAAGCTTTTGTCGCTTCTCGTCGGCATCGCCGCGATTGTCGTTCTGAATATCTGAAATATTTACATAAACGGAAAGGGTCATCACAATGGATAAGAAATTTTACAGAGAAAACCGCAAAAATCTCTTCGCGAAGCTCCCCGAAAACACGGTGAGCGTCCTGTCGAGCGGCTACGAGATCAACCGCACGGCGGACGAGAACTACGACTTTCAGGTCAACAACAATTTTTACTATCTGACGGGCATCACCCAGTCGAAGGTCTATCTGATCCTCGAAAAGGGCGAGGAAGAGAAGACCTACCTCTTCATCGACGCATACGACGAGATGTACGCCAAGTGGATCGGCCACAAGATCACGAAGAAAGAGGCGTCCGAACTGTCGGGCATCCCGCAGACGCGCATCTTCTATAAGGACGACTACGAAAAGATCCTCGGCGAGCTCGCCGCGAAATACAAAAAGATCGGCCTCGACCTCGAAACGAACGACAACGTGAACTATAACACGTTCGGCCTTTCGCTCGACAAGGAAATGAAGGAAAAGGGCTTCGAGACCTTCGATATTTACGAAATGATCGTGCGCCTGCGTATGGCGAAGAAGCCGTGCGAGATCGAAGCGATCAAAAAAGCGATCGCAACGACCCAAAAGGGCATCGAAGCGATGATGAAGAAGGCAGAGCCCGGTCTTTACGAATACGAGCTCGAAGCGGAATTCGACTACGTCCTCAAGACGAGCGGTCAGAAAGCCTTCGCCTTCAAGACGATCGGCGCCTCGGGCATCAACGCAACGACGCTTCACTATTCCGCGAACAACTGCAAGATAGCAGACGGCGATCTCGTTCTCTTCGACCTCGGCGCGAAGGAAGAGGGATACAGCGCGGACATCACGCGCACCTTCCCCGTGAACGGCAAGTTCACCAATCTTGAGAAGACGATCTATTCGATCGTCCTTTCCGCCAACAAGAAGATCGCCGAAGTCGCCAAGGCCGGCATGACCACGATGGATCTGCAGAAGATCTGCGTCGAAACGCTGACGAACGGCTGCCTCGAGGCGGGACTCATCAAAAAGCCCGAGGAGATCAAGAAGTATTATTTCCACGGCGTATCGCACGGCCTCGGACTCGACACCCACGATCCGACGATCAGAAAGGATCCGCTGCCCGAGGGCGCCGTCATCTCCGATGAGCCGGGACTCTATTTCCCCGAGTACAAGATCGGCGTGCGCATCGAGGACGATCTGTATCTGACGAAGAAGGGTGCCGCCGTTCTCTCGTCTTCGATCATCAAGGAGATCGAAGATATTGAAGCGTTTATGGCAAAAAAGTGATTTCTTTGGGTATATTGTATAGATTTTGACGGCAATTCGGCGATAAAACCGAAAGACCGACGAAAATGAAAAATTTGCAAAATACTGTTCACAAACGTCGGAATTTGTGGTAAAATAAAGTAAATCAAATATATGATTCTTCGGAGGAATTATGAAAACTGAGATGTACGGCGATCTGTGCGTTATCGGAATGCGCGGATGCGAAAAGTTCACCGAGACGATCGACAACTACCTGAAGGAATGGCGCGGAACGGACAAGTCCTTCGTTCTCGAAGCACACTGCCCGAGATTCGGAACCGGTGAAGGCAAGGGATACCTCGACGCTTCCGTGCGCGGCTGCGACGTTTATATCGTCTGCGACGTGTTCAACTACGGCGTCACCTACAAAATGTACGGTCAGCAGGTCCCGATGAGCCCGGACGACCACTTTGCGGACGTCAAGCGCGTGATCGGCGCCATCGGCGGCAAGGCAAGACGTATCAACGTCATCATGCCGATGCTCTACGAGGGCAGACAGCACAGACGCTCGAGCCGCGAGTCCCTCGACTGCGCGATGATGCTCGAAGAACTCGTCGCTCTCGGCGTTTCCAACATCACGACCTTTGACGCGCACGACCCCCGCGTTTCCAACGCGATCCCGCTCGAAGGCTTTGACAACATCCAGTGCACCTACCAGATGCTCAAGAGCTTTCTGCGCAACACGCCCGACCTCGTGCTCAACAAGGATCACGTCGTCATCGTCTCTCCCGACGAGGGCGGTATGAGCAGATGTATGTACTATTCCTCCGTTCTGAAGCTCGACCTCGGTATGTTCTACAAGCGCCGCGATTATTCCACGATCGTGGACGGCAGAAACCCCATCATCGCACACGAATACCTCGGCAACAGCGTTGAGGGCAAGGACGTTATCATCGTCGACGATATGATCTCTTCGGGCGACTCCGTCATCGAAGTCGGCAGAGACCTCAAGAAGAGAGGCGCCAAGAGAGTGTTCGTCTTCGCGACGTTCGGTCTCTTCTGCGCGGGTCTTGAGCGCATCGACAAGGCGTTCGAGGCGGGCTACATCGACCGCATCTTCACGACGAACCTCATCTATCAGCCTGAGGAACTGCTCGGCCGCGAATGGTACTGCTCCGTCAACCTCTGCAAGTACGTCGCGCTCTACATCGACACCTTAAACCACGACGAATCCATTTCGAATATCCTCGATCCCGCGACGAAGATCCACGCGTTCATCGACAGAATGGTCGCCGAGGGCAAGATCAGCCTGTAAAACCGACTGAAAGACCGCTCGGAACAATTTCCGGGCGGTCTTATTATTAGGAGAATTATGAATATCGTTCTGACCGACTGCAAAACGGTGACCGCCGACGACGTCGACCTCACCGTCTTCGAAAAATACGGCAACGTCTTTTATTACGACGTGACCGCTCCCATTGAGCTTGAAGAGCGCATCAGGGACGCGGACGTCGTGATCTGCAACAAGACTTATCTCGGCAAAAAGGAGATCGACTACGCGCCGCATTTGAAGCTCATCGCCCTCTTCGCGACGGGCTACAACAACATCGACGTGAAATACGCCGCCGAAAAGGGGATCTGCGTCTCAAACGCCGGCTCCTATTCGACGATGGCGGTCGCGCAGCAGGTGTTCGCGTTCATTTTGGGACACGCGTCGAAGGTCGCCGAGTACAGCGCGGACGTTCACGCGGGCGCGTGGATCCAATCGAAGCTTTTCTCTGCGTTTTCGCGTCCGACGACCGAAATTTACGGCAAAACGCTCGGCATTTTCGGATACGGCACGATCGGCAGGCAGGTCGCAGTGATCGCGAAGGCGTTCGGAATGAACGTCATCGCGTGCCGCCGCTCGGAGATTACGGACGAGGGCATCAAAAAGGTCGATTTCGACACGCTTCTGAAAGAATCGGACTATCTGAGCGTGCATTGTCCTCTGACGGACGAAACGAAGGGCGTTTTCGACAAAGAAGCGTTCTCGAAAATGAAGGACGGCGCGTATTTCATCAACACGGCGCGCGGAGGAGTCCTCGTCGAAGAGGATCTCAAAAACGCGCTCGAGTCGGGGAAATTGTCGGGCGCTGCCGCGGACGTTCTGACGTTTGAGCCTATGCGGGAGGACTGCGTCCTTAAAGACGCGCCGAATATGGTCTTCACGCCGCACGTCGCGTGGGCGCCGATCGAAACGCGAAAGCGTCTGATCGGCATCGTCTGCGAGAATATCGAAGCGTTCCTTGCGGGCAACCCGATCCGCAAAGTCAACTGAAAAACAACAAAAAATCCCTTGCGATGCAAGGGATTTTTTAGTTGGATAAGTTCAACGGGTCGTCGTGCGCGCTGCGCAATCCGTGCTTGCGCTTGGCGCCGACCCCTACGGGTTTGTGCGAGCAACGTTCAGTCAATCATCCCGCGAAGGCGCAAAAGCGTCACGCGGCGGCGCATATAGGGCGAATATTTGACGCAATCGGCGAAAAGAGCGGGATCCTTGCCGATGTCCGCGACCGTCAGCTTACACCCCGCGCGCTGCATCGCGTCGCGGCATTCGCGTGCTGACGGCACGCTTTTGACGATCTTCCGGATCTCTTCCCATTTTTCTTCGAGAAGGGACGGCTCGATCCCGTCGACGCACGTCGTCGGCGTATTGAGCTTCTCGACGTCCGTTCGCATATTGCCGTAATAAGCGTAAATTTCGTCCCAGTCGGGCGACTCGCGATGCGCGCGGATCTTTTCTTGTTTCGTCAGTTTTTCGTAGATCCCGAGCGTTTCGAGCGTAGAGACGCCGACGTCCTCGCCGTGATAGTTCGGAATGATCCCGTCGCGCAGCTCGACGCACTCGATGAGGTGCGCGACAATGTGCTCGGCGCCCGACGCGGGGCGGGAATTCTGCGCAAAGCTCATGCCGATGCCCGTCAGAAGAAGCGATTCAAAGATCGCGCCCGCCGTTTTTTCGTCGGTTTCGGTCACTTTATCCGCCATTTTGACGAGATCGTCGACCGCTTTGCGCGTAAGATTCGCGACCCGCTCGCAATAGTATTCGCCCGTCAGAACGTGGGAGATCTGCCAGTCGACAAGGCCGACGTATTTGGCGATCATATCGCCAAAGCCGGCGGATTTGAGCTCGGTCGGCGCTGACGCTAAAATTTTCGTGTCCGCGATGATGACCTCGGGACTTTTGGCGGGGTAGCTCGATTTGAAGCCGTCCTTGACGATCGGCGAGCTGTAAGAGGCAAAGCCGTCCATAGACGGCGCCGTGCCGAAGAGGCAGAGCGGCTTGTTTTCGATCGCGCAGGCGAGGCGGCAGGGATCGTTCAAAGAGCCCGTGCCGACGGAGAGAACGCCGATCTCTCTTGAGCGTATCTTCTCGCGCACGAGATCGACGTGCTTCATCTCGGCGACGCGCAGGGTGTCGAAGATCAGCGGCTCGACGTCGAAATCCCCAAGCGATTCAAGGATCCCGTCGGCTGCCTTCAGCGTATTTTTATCCGCCATCAGAAGAAGTTTTTTCGGAAATCCGTTCTTTTTGAGGATCGATCCGACGTCCGAAATGATGCCGGAGCCGACCTCGACGTCGCGTATCGCCGTTTCGTGCATTTTTCCGCACGCGCACGGCTTGTTCCGGAATTCTTCGATGACGTCCATAATGCGTGATCTTGCCATAATTGCCTCCGAATGGAAAATTTTACTTGAGAAGCAGAGTCTCAAAGGGCTTTATTTCCACGGAATTTTCGAAAATTCTGCCGCTCAGAAGATCGGTCTTCTGACCGTCGAAGCGGTAAACGGCAGAAAGACCGCCGTATTCCGTGACGGCAACGGCGTCAATGCCGTCGCCCTTTCTTTCGGCGCAGACGAGTTTCCCGTCGAAATCAAAGCGTCTGACTTCCGCGCGCGCTGCAGCGTGTGCGGCGAGCTTTTTCATACCGTTATCGGACGGGAAGGTGCCGAGCAGGATCACCGTTCCTTTGCCGACCCGGTATTCGGCGGCGATCGCCTTGCCGACAAGGGCGGAATGCCCTCTGACGACGCTGACGAGAGGGGTCGAGCCGTCCTTTTCACTGTCGAAAACGTCGTAGAAAATGCCGCCTTCGAAGGCTTCGCCGCTCTCGTTCCAAACGGCGGAGATCTTGTTTTCGTGATCGGGTACGCCGTAAAGCCATTCGGCGCCCGTCAATTCGCCGAGGAAGCCGAAGCGGCGGTCGCGGTAGCGCGCGCCGTCCGTGTTTCTGACGTCCGTGAAGGGTCCCGCGACGAGCGTGCCGCCGTCTCTGACCCAATTTGAGAGACGCTTCGGCAGATCGTATTCCTCTGCGCACAGAAGAAGAGGCGCGAAGAGAAGGCGATACTTGTCAAGCGGCGATGCGACGTTCAGAACGTCGGGACGAAGACCCGAATCGTTGATCGCCGCGTGAAAATCGTAAAATTTTTTGACGTCCGCGCCCGTTGAGATCGTCTGCGCGCCGAGCATATTCCAGTCAAGCGGTGACGAGAGCATTCCGACGTCGGTCGAAACTTCCGTTCTTGTGATAATTTCCTTCGCTTTATTGAGGATTTCCGCGCTTTCGGCGATCTCGCCGAAGGTCAGGAACGGCTTGCCGCAGGTATCGAGTACGGCGCCGTGCTGGAGCTCGTGCCCAGCCCAGTGCGTGCGCCAGAGCCAGTACATATTGCCGATGCCGCCGAGCATCACGGGCAGAACGGAATTCATACGGATGAAGCCGTCGTCGGGCACCGACATTTTGATCTCCGTCGAGCCGTTCCACGAGGACTGCGTCTCCGTCACGACGAAGGGCTTTTGCTTTATCATCGTGCGGCAGTAATCGAACCACGTGACGGCGATCTTGTAATCCGCGACGCTCTGATAGTGGTTGAATTCCACGACGTCGAGATGCTCATTGAGGCGCTTGTAATCCATGCCGTTCAGCGGCATGATGTCCGTTCCGACCGGCGCCTTCGTATATTTGTGCAGGATATCCGCCTGCGCGATCACGAAATCGGCGTGGCAATCGTTCTGGAAAATCCGCCAGTTCATAATGAGGTGCGGGTTGTGCCACGCGTCGCGCGGAGCGGGCACGTCGTCAAAACTGTCGTACGCCTGACTGAACAGGTGCAGATTCCATTTTTCGTTGAGATTTTCGACGGTTTTATACTTTTTTTCAAGATATTTGCGGAATTTCGCGACGCAATAGGGGCAGAAGCAGCCGTCGCCGTGCGAATAGATCTCGTTGTCGATCTGCCACGCGACGACGTTTTCGTCGTTACCGAACTCTTCTGCCATTTTTTCGGCGATTTTCAGCGACAGGCGGACGTAATCGGGGTTGTTCGAGCAGCAGTGGCGTCTGCCGCCGTGGCTCTTGCGCCTGCCGGATTTGTCCTCGGCTGCGGCGTCGGGATACCGTTTCAGAAACCACGCGGGCGGCGTTGCCGACGGCGTGCCGAGCATGACGGAGATCCCATTGTCGGCGAGGCGGTCGATCACGCGGTGCAGCCAATCGAAACGGTAATCGCCGGGTGAGGGCTCCATATCGTGCCACGCGAATTCCGCGATGCGCACGCACTTGATGCCCGCTTTTTTCATCATTTCGATATCGTACGCCTGATCGCTCTTGTCCCAGTCTTCGGGGTAGTAAGCGCAGCCGAGAAACGGCTCTTTCCATAGATCCTTCATAAGAAATCCTCCAGACCATCTGAAATTTCGTATTATCTTCGGTCATTTTAGCACATTTTTCGCGTAATGTCAACGAATCTTATGCAAAATGGATTTACAAAAAGCCGGATGCAAGGTATAATAAAAGCGGTCGGAAAAATCCGACCGCTTTCGAGCGATTATTTATTTCGCGGGATCCTCGGGCGCTTCCTGCGCCTTCAGTGCTTTCTTCTTTTTACCGTTCTCGAGGATCGAGCCGACGATGAAGATGAAAGCGAAAATGAAGCTGATGATCGACCAGATCTTCAGATCGGAATACGATCCGACGTTCGCGATGCCGATCAGACCGCCGACGAGATAGAAGACGCCCGCCGTGATGCTTCCGCCGAGAGATTTGCGCGCGGCGATTCCGATGATGCCCGCGATCAGCATACAGATCGCGAGGATGATCCCCGCGCTTCCTCCGAGCTCTTCCTCTTCTTCAAGAAGCGCGTCTCCGATGCCTACGACGCACGACTGGAAGAGAATGATGCCGAAAAGAACGACGCTGATGATACCGATGATAAGTTTTGTTGTTTTCATAAGATCCTCCCAAAAATATTGTATTTGACAATATTATACAGGATCTTTTTGCGATTTGGTATGCCGTCAGCATACCACACGGAATTTTTTTTGCGTTATAATGAAGACGGCGCGTGAGTAATACCGAAAATGATCAGCCCGATGAAGATCGAAAGGCACCCGAGGAAGAAATACAGGATCCTCTGATGCCGCCGCTCGGCACCCTTCGAGAAGGACAGCTTATCCCATATACCGAAAGGATCGAAAAACGCCGCGAACGGAAGCAGAAACAGGAACAGCCACGAGAAAAACGTCTGCACGTAGCCTTCGAAGCTGCGCGGCGACGTCGCGAACATCGCCAGGGATACGGCGGTCACGGCGATATACAGGATCACGGCGAGAACGATCACGGAAACCTTGCCGCTGCGAAGCCCCGGCATCCCCTTTACGAAGCGGTCGGCGGGAGTACGCCCCGTTTCGCGCCGTCCGAGCGCTTTTTCGAGATCGGCGATCGACTCGTAGCGCTGACCGGCGTCTATGCTCGTGCATTTGCGCACGATTTTTCCCGCGTACCCTTTGGCACGGTTTTCGCCGGGAAATTCTCCCGTCAGCATCACGTTGAGAAGGACGCCGACGGCGTAAATATCCGTTCTCTGATCGCTCTGCGTGAAACCGAACTGCTCGGGCGCCGCGTAGCCGGGCGTCCCGAGGATCACCGTGTCGGCGCTCTTATTCGCTTCGAAGCTTCTGACGATGCCGAAATCAATGAGAACGGCGTGCCCGCGGCGGTCGACGACGACGTTGTTCGGGTTGACGTCGCGGTGGACGAGTCCCTTCTCGTGAAGCGCCTTGAGTCCCGAGCAGACGTCGAGCGCGATCCCGAACGCCTCTTCAACGGGAAGCGTTCTGCGCTTGCCGAGGATCGCCGAGAGGCTTTCGCCCGAGGCATATTCGCAGAGAACGAGCAGATCGTTCGATTTTTCGTCCTTTTTGACGAACAAAACGTGCGAAAGCGACGGATCGTCCACGGTAATGAGTTTTTCGAGCGTTAAGCGGCTTTCGGGCGGCATTCTCTTGACGGTATAGAGCTTGCGGCTCTCTTTTGAAATACAAAGCTTCGTATCCGGCGACAAATCGCACAGTTCCGTCAAATTGTCGAGGATATAAGCACCGGTCAAGTCGTTGATGGCGTCTCACTCCAATCCGTATGAAATAAAACGAGGTAAATGAAAATGAAAAAATCGACGAGCGAACTTCTGGAACTGATGAAGAATTACAGCGAATACACGCAATATCTCTCGGAAAACCGCGAAGATATCAACCCCGATCACATGAAACTCGACCGCGCACTGAACGTTCTTCTGATCGACAAAAGCAAGCGGAAAGCGGACGTGATCGCCGCCTCCGGGATCGAAACGCACTACGGCTATCAGATCTTTTCGGGGATGAAAACGCCCACGCGCGACAAGGTACTCATGCTCTGCATCGCCTTTGGCTTGACGCCCGAGGAAACGAACAACTTTCTGAGACTGACGGGCTACGCGCAGCTCTACGGGAAAGAAGGGCGCGACAACGCGGTTCTTTTCGGCTTGACGAAGCATCTCAGCGTCATCGACGTCAATGAGATCCTATACGAACTCGGCTTTTCGCTCCTTAACTGATCCGATTTTAGCACATTTTTTGAGGATTGTCAATGAATCTCCGAGAAAGGTCTTTACAAATCCGCGCACCTGCGCTATAATTCTTCCGTCGGAGTTTCCCGACGGGAGGTTTTTATGAATGATTTGACTCTGATCGGGCAGGGCGTCGGCATCCTCGCGATGCTCGCGTCCGTCGTTTCGTTTCAGATGCGTACGCACAAGTCGATCATGATCGTCCAAATCGTGACGGCGATTTTGTTTTCCGTTCATTTCGGACTTCTCGGCGCCGATACCGCGTGCGTTTTGAACGCCGTCGCGGTCGTCAGAAATTTCATTTTCCTCTTTCAGAACGACAGCCGCTTCTGCGCGTGGCGCGGATGGACGGTCCTTTTCAGCGGCGTGATGGTATTGTTCGGCGCTCTTTCGTGGGAGGGCTGGGTCTCTATCCTTTTCATCGTTTCTATGATCTTCAACACGATCTCGCTTTCGATGTCGAATCCGCAAAACGTGCGGCGCGTTCTTCTGATCTCGTCGCCTCTTTCGCTGATCTACAACGTTCTGACGAGGTCGATCGGTGGGATCGTCAACGAGATCCTCGCCGAATGCTCC
The DNA here is from genome assembly GCA_045616925.1 of Eubacteriales bacterium. Lineage (GTDB taxonomy): Bacteria > Bacillota > Clostridia > Oscillospirales > CAG-272 > JAZLHQ01. The sequence continues at coordinate 10,893 of JAZLHQ010000048.1, forward strand.
GCGATCGTGGGGCTCATACGGTACCGCAAAAAATAACAAAACACGCCCGCAAGGGCGTTTTTTCAATGGTTTGCGTATGCGCCGCAGCAGGCATTCTCCTGCGGTGAGAAGATTTTTCCTTCGGAAAAACGTACCGCCGGAGGCGGTGGATGAGGAGCAGCAAGCAAATTTCGCAACACCTCATCCGTCACGCTTCGCGTGCCACCTTCCCCCTCCGGGGAAGGCAAGCGGGCGATCAATGATCGCCCATACGGAATGCTCGTACTCCGTAGGGCGGGGGCTTGCTCCCGCCGGAGAGACGGGTCGCCGCGCGCTCTGCGCTTGGCGCCGGTCCCTACGGGTGACCGCGTTGTTCGCACAAACGTCGTAGGGGGGCTTGCCCCCGCCG
>JAZLHQ010000049.1:0-4312 GCA_045616925.1 Eubacteriales bacterium
CCAACGCGGATCTGCCCATCGTCGGCGGCTCGATTTTGTCGCACGATCACTTCCAGGGCGGTCACTACACCTTCGCGATGGCGAAGGCGCCGATCGAAACGCCGCTCGTGTTCAAGGATTACGAGGACGTCAGAAGCGGAATCATCCGCTGGCCGATGTCCGCGATCCGCATTTCCTCTGCCGATACGGTCCGCCTCGTCGACCTTGCCGACAAGATCCTGACCGTTTTCCGCGCGTACAGCGATCCCGACGCGTTCATCTTCGCCGAAACGGACGGTACCCCGCACAACACGATCACGCCGATCGCACGCTTCAACGGCGAAACGAAGCTCTATGAACTCGATCTCGTCCTCAGAAACAACATAACGACCGACGAGCATCCGCTCGGCGTCTTCCATCCGCACGCCAAGCTGCACCACATCAAGAAAGAGAATATCGGACTCATCGAAGTCATGGGACTTGCCGTCCTGCCCGCGCGCCTCAAGGAGGAAATGCGCGTGCTCGCCGACGCGATCGTCAACAAAGCGGATCTGCGCGCAAGCGAAGTCACCGCCAAGCATGCCGACTGGGTCGAGGAATTCATGCCCCGCCACCCCGAACTCAACGAAAACAACGTGGACGCGATCCTCAAAGAGGAGATCGGACGCGTCTTCTCCGAGGTTCTCGAGGACGCGGGCATCTATAAGCGCACCGACGAAGGCAAGGCAGCGTTCCTGCGCTTCGTCGACGCCGTCAACAAATCGTAAGAAAGAGGAAAAATATGGGCGCATACAGACGCGACAAAATCAATGAAGAAATCATGCACACCCTGTCCGAGATCCTTCGGGACGTGAAGGATTATCGCCTTCGCGACATCGTCATCAGCGTGACGGGCGTGAACGCCGCCCCCGACCTGTCGACGGCGAGGGTATTCTATTCCTACGTCGGAAATCGGGAGCGCAAGGAAGTCAAGGAGGGGCTCAAGAGCGCCTCCGGCTATATCCGCTCGCAGCTCGCAAGGATCGTCAATCTGCGGCAGACCCCCGAACTCATCTTCGTCTTTGACGAATCGATGGAAAACGGCGCGCATATCGCCGAACTTCTGAACAGCGTGCATATCACGCCGGAAGAGTCGGAAAAGCCCGAAATTACCGAAGAAAATGCCGAAAAAGAGGATGAAAATGCCTGAAAAGAAGAGTATCGGTCTTTTGAAAGCGCTTGCGCGCCTCAAAGAAAACGACCGTTTCGTGATCTTATCGCACACGAATCCCGACGGCGACACCGTTTCGAGCGCGCTCGGACTTAGCCTTCTGCTTTTGAAAATGGGCAAGAAGGTCGATGCGGTCGTGTGCGACAAAGAGATCCCCGAATACCTGCGCTTCATCGCGGGATCGGAACGTTTTGTAACGGATTATACGCCCGATGACGGCGAATTCGTCGTGTCGGTCGACGTCGCGTCTCCCGCTATGCTCGGCGCGAACCGCGAAAAATTCGAAAACCGGACGGATCTTCGGATCGACCACCACGGCGTCTCGACGCCGTTCGCGAAAGAGAATTTCGTCAGAGCGGAGGCGTCGTCCTGTGCCGAGATCCTCGCCGAGCTCGCCAAAAAATCGGGGTATCTCGACAAAGAGATCGCCGAGATTTTCCTCGTCGGCATTCTGACGGACAGCGGAAGCTTCCGCTACGGCGCGACGAGCGGAAAAACGCACCGCATGGCGGCGGCGCTTCTCGACGCCGGCGCCGACAACGCGAAGGTCTGCGCCTCGATCTTCGAGAACAAGCCTGTCAACGAGATGCGCGCAAGTTCGTTCGGCATCTGCAGAATGCAGCTGTTCAGAGAGGGAAGCGTCGCGCTTTCGATCATCCGGCGCCGCGATATGGAAGAAAACGGGCTTAAGGAAGAAGATTTTTCCGAACTCGTTTCGCTCCTGCGCACGATGAAAGGGGTAAAACTTGCGATCTTTTTGCGGGAAACGGGAGATAACGAATACAAGCTCTCTCTGCGCTCCGAAGAGGACGTCGACAGCGCCGTGATTTGTAAGCATTTCGGCGGCGGCGGACACCGCTGCGCCGCCGGCGCGACCGTTTTTACGGACGATCCCGAAAAGATCGCCGCCGAAGTGATCGGACTTGCGGGTGATAATCTTGGATAACGCGCAGAAAAGCGGGATCCTGCTTCTGAAAAAAAGCGCGGGAATGACCTCGCACGACGCCGTCAACAAGGTAAGAAAGCTCTTCAAAACGAAGCAGGTCGGGCACACGGGAACGCTCGATCCGCTGGCGACGGGGCTTCTGGTCGTTCTGGTCGGACGCGCCGTCAAGGCGAGCGAATATCTTCTCGCGGGCACGAAGCGCTACAAAGCGGGCATTCTTTTGGGCGTCACGACCGACACCGAGGACGTGACGGGAAATATCCTCGAAAGATCCGAAAAACTGCCGACTTTTGACGAAATCAATGCCGTACTGCCCGACTTTACGGGCGATATCATGCAGATACCGCCGATGTACAGCGCACTCAAGACGGGTGGAAAGAAGCTCTACGAGCTCGCGCGAAAAGGCATCACGGTCGAGCGCGAGCCGCGCCCGATCACGGTCTCGGAGCTCTCGCTTTCCGAAGAATCGGGCTCGTTTTTTCTGACGGTCACCTGCTCGCACGGAACGTACATCCGCACGCTCTGCGCAGATATCGGCGCAAAGCTCGGCTGCGGCGCCGTGATGCAGAGCCTTGAGCGGCTCGCGGTCGACCGATTTTCGCTCGCCGACGCGAAAACGCTCGAAGAACTTGAAAATATGACCGAGGACGAAAGAAACGGCATTTTGCTTCCCGTCGAAACGGCGTTTCAAGGCAACCGCTCGCTCGTTCTGCCGCCATTTTACGAGAAACTATGCAAAAACGGAAACGAGATCTATCTCAAAAAGATCGGATTTTCAGCCGATCTCGGCGAAAACGTCAATCTTTTTGACGAAAGCGGCGCGTTTTACGCGCTCGCCGCCGTGCGTGAATACCCCGACGGAATTGCTCTGAAATCCTTAAAACGCTTTGATATTTTATAAAAATATTACATAAAGGAAGGTTTTCGTATGAAAAATTTTGCGCGCGTTTTATCACTCCTGCTTGCGCTGATTTTCGCGCTCGCAGCTCTCGTTTCCTGTGACAAAACGAAAAAAGAGGATCCGAAACCTGATCCCGAACCCGAAAAGCCGGAGGTCGTTCTGACCTCATTGAAGATCGGCGGTGAGGATATTTCCTCCTATACGATCGTCTACGGCGAGAATTATTACGAAGAAGCCGACGGCTGCGGCTACGAAGTCGCCGCCAACCGTCTTGCAGAGCTTCTTGAAGAAAAACTCGGCAAAGCGCCCGAAGTGAAAGCGTTCGCCGAGGGCGACGACCTTTCGCACAAGATCGTATTCGGCAACGTCAAGGACGACGTGACGGACAAATTCTTCCGCGATTACAGAACGATGCGCTCCGTCGGTACCGGCAAGAAGACGTTCCACCTCGACGAAAGCTTCCACGTTTACGGCAACGGCAAGGGCACGGTCTATTTCCTCGCCGAAGGCACGCAGATGACCAAAAAGGCAGCCGAATATTTCGTCAACACGTTTCTTCCTTCGCAGTTCACCGAGGACTGCGGCGACGTTGATCTCGCACCCGATTTCTCCTACAAGGACAGCCACCATCTCTACACGGTCGGCTGCATCGGCGACAGTATCACCTACGGCGCCGGGGCGTCCCTGCAGGTCGCGTATGCCTATCCCTTCGCCATGCAGCGCGAGCTCGGCGACGAATACCGCGTCGTCAACTTCGGCTGCAACGCGATGACGATGTGCACGAATCACTCCGACGCGTACGTCAAATGCACGCAGTATCAGGCGCTTGTGAACTACGCCGACAAGCTCGATATGGTCTTCGTGATGCTCGGAACGAACGACGCCGACCGCTTCGGTCTTGACTGGACGGACGCCGTCGTCAAGGACTATACGGACAGTTTTCACGCGCTGATGAAGCTTCTGAAGGACGCAAATCCCGATGTGAAGATCATTCTTTTCAACCCGCCGATCTGCTACAGAACGCAGTTATCGTCCTACCATACGCCGTGGAACGAGTCGATCGAAAAAAACGTTGTGCCGCTGGTCAAGCAGCTTGCGGACGCCGAGGGCTACGAGCTTTTCGATATGCACACTTTCACGAAAGAGAACGTCAACATCAAGGATTTTGAAGACAAGCTGCATCCGAACGATAAGGGCTACGCCGTCATGGCGAAAAAAGTCGCTGAGCTCGTGCATCAGTACGAGGGATAATGCCGCTTGACGCCGGTCCCTACGG
>JAZLHQ010000050.1:0-4092 GCA_045616925.1 Eubacteriales bacterium
GCATCGGCTACGGCAGCGTGGTCGTTCTGAAATCGGGTCTCGGCTCTTCGGAACTCGTCAAAGGCAAATCCTCGTCGACGTATCTGAAGGACAAAGCGGTCGTGACCGTCCCCGCGGTCTGCAATTTCGCTGAGTACGACAACTATATCGTCTATACGGCGCTCGTCTGCGGCTATACGTCCGATTACTACAAAACGGACTTTGCCGTGCGCCCGTACCTCACCTTCTTTACCTGCAACGGCGTGCAGACGAGTTTTTACTACAAAGTGACCGGTCAGAACAGCAAGTCCGGCGCCTACTATACGAACCTTTACGCCGAGGCGAAGGCGGTCTACGAAAGTCTGACGGCGGATACGCCGGAAAACGTCTCGTCGCGCAAGTGGTACGAGGATAAATTCGGTTTTAACGCTTAACGGCGTCAAACGATAAATTTCACAAAAAAGGAGAATTGCTATGAAGAAGATCATTCTCGCGGCGCTTCTCGCGCTTCTCGTTCTTGCGTGCCTTGCGGCGTGCGCGAAGGACGACGGCAAAAAGGATTCCGGCGAAAACGCAACGACCGAAGCTGCCACCACGGCAGAGCCGACCACCGAGGCGATCACCTATCAGGTGCCCGAAGGTGCCAAAGACGTGATCAAACCGGGTCAGTTTGAGGCCGGCGCGATCAACGCCGAGGGACTTGTCGGCATAGCCGGCACCGAAGGCGTCCATTCCGAAAAGTTCACCGTCGAAAAGAAGGGAACGAAGGTTGAATTCACGCTTCCCAAAGCGGAAGTACCCGAATCCAAGTATTTCGCCTTCACGACCTACACGAAGAGCGGCGAGCAGTATTCGGTCGATCTCGACAATTCCTACGCCTTCTCGAATGAGCCCGTCTCCAAGCTCGGCTATACCTACACGATCACCGAAAACGGCGACGCGCTCGTCTTCACGCTGATTACGGCAGCCGACAATCAGATCGTCTGCGTCAGCGCGTTGAAGGATACCCCCGTATTCGTTTACGATGCAAACTGCCTTATCGACGTCACGTGGAACATGGGCTACATCGGCTCCGATCAGCATAGCGCGTCGAAGGTCAATCAGATCTCGAGCGGAAGCAGATTCTATATGTATTCCGACGTGATCACCGTCCCGAAGGCGGGCACGAAGATCTGGGTCTCCACGCCTCCGGAGGACGTCTGCGGCGACTTCAACCTCGTCTGGGCAGTCTCCCATTGGAAAGACGAAGGCGGCAAGTGGGTATTTGATACCGCCGGCTACGCGTGCGCCGGCTGCAAGCCGACCGAAGTGACCGACGTCGCCGTCGTCGACGAGAGCGGCAGAACGCTCGTATGCTACACGACGACTGCCGACAACGAAACGATCAGACTTGCGATCAGCGTCAAGACGATCGACACGACGGCAAAGCTGAAGGCGGCGGTTTACGACACCTTCGCGATCGCTCCGTAATTCATTTTTGAAATAAAACCCAAGAAAGGAACGAAACCATGAAAAAAGTACTTCTGACAACCCTCGCGCTCCTGCTCATCGTATCGATGCTCTTCGGCTGCGATACCAAAAAAGAGAAGAAGGACGAAAACACCACCGAAGCCGTCACGACCGAAGCGGTCACGACAAAGGAACCGACCGACTACACGAAACAGATCACGATCAAGGCGGAGGATGCCGTCAAGAACGATCTCGTCAAGGTGACGGGTCGCTACGAATTCCTCAAAAACGGCGCCGTTTCCTGCGATTTCACGGGCTGCGGCTTTGAATTCAACCTTGACTGCAAAGGCACCGTTGCCGTCAACGTCACGTCTCAGGGTCAGACCTATTTCACCGTCTGGGTGGACGGCGTGCGTCAGGACGTTGCGGACAGAGCGAAACTCGCGACCTGCGGCATGATCGTTTCCAAGCAGAAGGCGAGCGTTCCGCTGATCCTTGCCGAGAACCTCCCCGAGGGCGAGCACAATTTCAAGATCGCAAAGCAGACCAACCCGAGAACGAGCCGCTGCCAGATCGACACGATCTCCTTCCAGGGCAAGTTCCTCGAGCGTCCCGCAGATAAAGAAGTCCTGATCGAATTCATCGGCGACTCTCTGACCGCCGGTTACGCAAACCTTGCGAACGCTTCGATCTCGTCCGACCTCGGCAACGCGCTTTACGAGGACGGCACGCAGGCGTACGCATATCTCGCCGCACAGAAGCTCGGCGCGGACGTCAGCATCGTCGCGCGTCCCGGCATCGGCCTTCTCTACGGTACCGACAAGAACAACGCCGTGCAGATGTCCAACATTTATCATCTGCAGTGCTTCTGGAGATCGACCGAGACTGAGTACGTTCCCGTGAGAAAACCCGACATCGTCGTCATCAACCTCGGCACGAACGATAACAGCCAGATGTCCGGCGTGGGCGGCTCGATCGCGGGCTACACCGAAGCGCTGACCGGCTTCATCAACACGATCAGAGGCTATTACGGCGAAGTGCCGATCATGATCCTCGTCAATAACGACATCGCGGGCGCGTTCAAGCCGGCGGCAGTCGAGGCGACGAAGGGTATGACCGGTATCACGATCGAATCCTACGTGCGCCACAAGAGCGGCGGCGGGAGCCATCCGAACCTCAAGGAAGGCGATACCGAAGCGAATACGATGGTCACGCAGCTTCAGAAATATTATTCCGATATTCTCGGCAAACTGTCGAAATGATCCGATAAAATGCGGAAAACCGGCGCGGAATTTTCGCGCCGGTTTTCCCACAAAATAAGGAGAATCCCATGAAAAAGGTACTTTTGTGCGCCTTGTCGCTCCTCCTCACGGCGTCGACGCTCATCGGCTGCAAAGCCGGAAAAAAGAACGAAAACGCGCCCGCCGTCACGACCGAAGCGGTCACGACCGAACCCGTCACGACAGGAGAACCGACCGATTATTCGCAGAAGATCACGGTGAAGGCGGAAGACGCCGTCAAAAACGATCTTATCAAGGTCAACGGCAGATACGAATTCTTAAAGAACGGCGCCGTGTCCTGCGACCACACCGGCTGCGGCATCGAGTTCAGACTCGACTGCGAAGGAACGGTGTCCGTCAACGTCACGACGAGCGGCGATATCTATTTTACCGTCTGGGTGGACGGAGTACGGCAGGATAAGGAAAACAGGGAAGGCTACGCCGTCAGCGGAATTGCCGTTACGACGAAAAAGAAGAGCGTTCCGCTGATCCTCGCCGAAGATCTGCCTGCGGGCGAGCACAGTTTCAAGATCGCCAAGCAAACGAATCCGAGAACCTCGATCGCTTCCATTGATTCGATCTCTTTTAACGGCAAATTCCTCGACCGTCCGGCGGATAAAGACGTTCTCATTGAATTCATCGGCGATTCGCTGACGGCGGGATCCGTCAATATCGGCGATAAAAACATCAAACTGAGCGCGGGCAGCGCCGTCTACGAGGACGGTACGCAGAGCTACGCCTATCTCGCCGCCGAAGAACTCGGCGTCGACGTAAGCGTCGTCGCGCGCCCCGGTATCGGACTTCTGTACGGAACGGGCGGGAACTCGTCGACGCAGATGGGCGCGATCTATCACCTGCAGAGCTGGTGGCGCTCGACCAAAACGGAGTACGTTCCCGCAAGAATTCCCAATCTTGTCGTCATCAACCTCGGCACGAACGATAGCGGGCAGATGTCGTCGGCGGGCGGCTCGATCGCCGCCTATACGAAGGGGCTTACCGATTTTATCGGCACGGTCAGAGGGTATTACGGCGAAGTGCCGATCATGATCCTCGTCAATAACGATATCGCGGGCGCGTTCAGACCCGCGACCGAAAACGCGATCAAGGGACTTACGGGCATCACGATCGAAAGCTATCAGCGCCATAAGAGCGGCGGCAACAGCCATCCGAACCTCGCCGAATGCAAGACCGAGGCGGGTACCCTCGTCGCTCGGCTCAAAAAGCATTATCCCGAATTATTCAACAAATAAACTGTAAGGAAAAAACGATGAAAACGATCCGACTCTCCGAAAACGCGGAAAAAGCGATCGCCGTCCTCAATGAGAACGGCTTTGAAGCCTATGCCGTCGGCGGCTGCGTCAGGGACGCTCTGATGGGGCGCCCC
>JAZLHQ010000051.1:0-3007 GCA_045616925.1 Eubacteriales bacterium
CGAAATACGAATTCTCGGGTACCTGAATCGGAAATTCGATATCGCAGCACTCGCCAAGTGATTTTTCGTTGACGTAAGGCTCATCGAGCGGCTCATCCGAGCCGTTGAGATAAATATTCCCGTTTTCGTCCATCGTGATCGTATCGAAAGGAAGTCCGATCACGCGCTTGACGAGAATCCGGTTGGAATAATAGAAGCAGATGATGTCTCCGCGCTTCAGATTCTTCGATTTGACGGAAAGGACGATGTCACCTTCAACGAGCGTCGGCGTCATTGATTTTCCGTAGATCTGCAGAACGGGGAGGATCAGCGTCGCGATCAGCGCGGCAGCTGACGCCGTGACGATCAGCGCGTAGATCGTACTGCGAAGAAGTTTGCCGTAGCGCGACTTGAACTTGACTCTTCTCAGCTCATTTTCAAGCTGCTCTACCGACGGAGACGCAATCTTATCAGAGCCTTTCTTTTTCAATCCGAGCCACCTTTTCTTCCTTTATTATTTATAACCGTTTAACTGCTCCGGCACGGTGTACTACACCGTAAACATAATCTATATTATGTTGTACGCAAAGAAGCAAAACACATACCTCTCTAAATATAGAGCCATTATACCATAATTGAATCTAAAAATCAAGAGCTTTTTACCCAATTTTTTTGTGCAAATCGCTTTTTTTGTAGATAAATTGCAATAAAGGCATAATTACAGAACCCTATTTCAGAATTGTTCATTTAGTGGGATAGGGTTTTCTGTCGTGGTGCCTTTTTTGTGTTTTTCAGCGGAACCGCACGTAAATACACCGAAAAACAACATAATATAGATTATGTGATACGTTCTCTTGATTTACAATATCAATTGCATTCGCTCCATGCGCTGACAGTGTTCGATACCCGTTGAAATGATATAGATACGCGTCGTGTTGATACTGCTGTGTCCGAGAACGTCGGCAAGTTTGGCGATGTCTTTTTCGATCTCATAGAACACGCGTGCGAACAGATGACGCAGATTGTGCGGAAAGACCTTTCGCGGATCGACTTCGGATTCCATACACAGTCTCTTCATTTCGCGCCAGATCTCCGTGCGGTCGAGCGCTCTGCCGTTCTTCGTCGTAAAGACCGCTCCGGCGCTTATCCCATGCTCCCGTATATAGCCGAGCAGCTTCTTGCGCAGCGCTTTCACCAGAAACACCGTTCTCGTCTTTCCTTTCAGGGACACCGTTGCTTCGCCGCGTCTGACGGCGTCGACGGTTATGAACTGCAGTTCACTCACACGGATACCCGTTCCGCAGATCGTCTGAATGATCAGATTCAGACGGTCTTTTTTTCGTCTTTCCGCCGTCCGGCAAAGACGTTCGTATTCCGCTTTCGTCAGTTCCTTCTCTTCGGGGCGGAAGATCTGCTGCTGTACCTTCAGCGCTTTCACGCGCAGGTCGTACCACCTGAGGAACGCAAAAAAGCTGTTCAAACTTGCGAGCATGGAGTTCACGCTTCTGACGGCGTATCCGTCGTCGAGCAGTTTATGCTTGTAGGCAATGACGTTTTCCTTCCTGACAGCCGAACCTCTGCAAAAGTCCGAAAAGGCACGCACGTCGCGCAGATATTTTTCCTTCGTCGCTTCGCTCTTTTCGTCTTCCGTTAATTTTTGTCGGAATCGCGTGATGACCGCCTCTGTAATCGTTCTTTCTTTCATTTTGTAATACCTCCTGTCAGTCGTTGATCTCATTTTAACTGAAAATTATTGCGCAAAAACTAAATTTTCTTTGTTTTTTCGAAAATGAGTAACCTGCGCCGTCGGAAATCGATTTTGCACACGAAAACAAAAAAGCACTTGCGAAAGCAAGCATGACTTGTCAAAAAAGAGCGAGGACTCTTCCTCGCTCTGATACTTATCGTAAATAAAAAACAAATCCGAACTGATCGTTCATTACGAACCAGTTCGGATTTGTCGTTTTTGGTGACCCGTGCGGGAATCGAACCCACGTTTTCGGCGTGAGAGGGCGATGTCTTAGCCTCTTGACCAACGGGCCTCAATGTGTTTTGTATTATAGCATATCTACGGACGAATTGCAAGTGTCAAATCATCCAAAATTTTGCTCCGTTTTTTATAGAAAATAGCCAATTATGGTAAAAACGGCTGCCGATTTGCGACGGCAGCCGTCGTTTTTTACTGTGCGAAATATCCGATCGAGTTCAGATAGTCGATATATTCCTCAAGGCACATACCGAGTTCGTGCATCTTCGTCGCGTGGTATCTGCCGACGTAGCGGAAGTGCCACGGCTCGTAAATGATGCCCGTAATGTCCTGCTTATCCTCGGGGAAACGGAGAATGAAACCGAATTTATAGCAGTTCTCCGCGAGCCACTTGCCTTCCTTCGTGTCTCCGAATTCCTGGATCAGATCCCAGTATTTTCTGTCCTGCGCCGTACTGATGAGGTCGGCGGCAAGTCCCGTCTGATGCTCGCTCGTGCCGGGGCGGCAGGAGTAGGTCGCGACGTTCGCTTCCGCTTCCGCCTTCGTGATCGACACGCTCTTGACGGCGCCGCCGCACTTTTCGCATTTCGTGTAGCTTGCCTTCGTGATATGGGTGTATCCGCACGCTTCGCACTCGTATTTCTTCGTTTTGCTTACATTATTATTAAAGATGCTCTCCTGCGAGGAATATTTGCGGTAGGCGCTGGAAAAATCAATGCCCTTGATACCGTTTGCCTTCGCTTCCTTCGCGAGCGCCTCGAACGCCTTCAGAGCGACCGCGTTCACCGTGAGAGTCGGCTTGAAGGTGAAGCCGGCGGTTCCGACCTCGACGCGGTCGGCGATTGCCGGGAACTCGTTTTCCCCGCCCTTTGCAAGCGGCTTTTCGGGATTGACGAGCAGAAGGTAATCGTCGCTCCAGTCACTGCCCGTCGGGTTCATATATTTTTCGTAAGCGGACAGATCCGCCTTGAATTCGTAATGATATTCGTCGGTCGGCTTCGTGACGGGAAGCTTCGCCGTCGTCACGGGGACGGTCGTGAC
>JAZLHQ010000052.1:0-5741 GCA_045616925.1 Eubacteriales bacterium
GAATCGACCCTGAGAAGCTCTTTTCCCGTCTGGCTCTTCGCGTCGGCGATATCCGCCGTCAGGCGCTGCCAGAGATCCGAACGCTCCGTGAGACTGACCGCCGAGCGGTCAGTCAGAAGCCCCGGACAAACGGCGGGATTATAGATGAGGCGCGTGTTCGTCACGGGAGCGGTCGTCACGGGAGGCGCCGTCGTCACGACGCCTGTCGAAACGCCCGGATCGGCGGTCACGGGATTCGCGCTCGTCTTCAAAACCGTCGTGAATCGCTCGAGGATCTCGTTGACGCCGGACTTGTCTACGGTCACGGGGCGTTTCTGAAAATAGCCGAGACCGCAGATCGCGACGATCAGAGAGACCATCATGAAGATCGTGAAGATCAGGATGGCTTTGGATAAGATACCGGAACGGTTTTTCATAAAAGACCTCTTGGTCGGTTATTTGTGGTATTTTCCGCCCGCGTTGATCGTAAACGCGCGGTAGACCTGTTCGAGCAGGATCACGCGCATCAACTGGTGCGGAAAAGTCATTTTTGAAAAGGAAAGACGCAGATCGCACGCGGCTTTGACTGATTCGGGCAGCCCGTCGAACGGGCCGATCACGAAGCAGATCTCCGAAATGCCGGCGCTTCCGACGTTTTCGATATAGGCGGCAAGCTCCTCGGAAGAGAGCTGCTTGCCTTCGACGCAGAGCGCTATTTTCCTTGCGCGCACCGGAAGGTGCGGCTCGATCGGCATCCCGTCCTTCAGTTCGATCGTTCTGAAGCGGCAGTAGGCGCCGAGGCGTTTTTCGTATTCCGCGGCGGCTTCCCGAAGGTAGCTTTCCTTGAGATTGCCGACGCAAACGAGCGTGACCGTCAGCATCGGCGGTCAGCGCACGCAGATCGCGCCCTGCGTGCGGATATGGAGAACGTGGCACTTGCCGTCGCCGAAGAGCAGATCCATCAGCGCCGCAAAGCCCGCGGCGTAGCCGAGCGGTACGAACGCCTGGATCGTGCCGGCGAATCCGCCGCCGTGTACGCGGCAGGCGCAGGGCGCGGGCATACGGGAAAGGTATTCCTCCGCGAGCTCGAGCGCGAGCGAAAGCCCCTGCTCGGAGACGTTCTTCGTCGTGTAGACGTTCTGCAGATATTTGAACGAGGAGTTGCCGGACGCGCGGATCTCGTCAAAGAAGGCGGAAAGATCGTTCGCCCTGAGCGCCGCCGCCGCGCGCGTGACGCGCAGGTTTTCGTTGCAGTAGTGGAGCGCTCTCAGGATCGCGCGGTCGCCGACCTTCGTTCTCAACTCGGGAATACCGGCGATCAGATCGTTTTTCGAGACGTCTCTGAGGACTTTTTTGCCGAAAAACGCGGCAACGCTCTTCATTTCGGCGGGGACGGAGGCGTAATCCTCGTTGAGATCGGCGTGGTTTCCGCCGGTGTCGACGATGCAGAGCGCGTATCCCGCGCGCGTCAGATTGAAATCGATCTGTTCGATGAGGGGATTTGCGGGATCCTCGAAATCAATGGAGATAAAGCCGCCGACGGCGCACGCTAATTGATCCATCAGACCGCAGGGCTTGCCGAAGAAGCGGTTCTCGGCGTACTGGGAGATGCAGGCGACCTCGACGTTCGAAACGTCCGCGCCCGCAAAGGTCCTCAGCATATTGCCGACCATGACCTCGAACGCTGCCGAGGACGAAAGTCCGCTGCCCTTGAAGACGTTCGACGTCGTGTAGGCGTGGAAGGAGCAGATCGGATAGCCTCTTGAAACAAAGCCGTCGCACATACCGGCGATGATCGACGAAGAGGTAAAATATTTGGCGGGATCGGGCGTCAGAGCGTCGATCGGGACGACGTCTTCGTCAAATCCTTCGCTCTTGATGCGGATCGTGCCGCTGTCGTCCTTCGCGGCGATTGCGATGATGTCGAGATCGATCGAAGCGGCGAGGACCTTGCCGTAGTTGTGGTCGGTATGGTTGCCGCTCACTTCCGTTCTGCCGGGAACGCTGAAAACGCGGACGTTTTCGTCGTCGCCGTAGAGTTCCTTGAACGCGTCGATCGCGGCGACGTAGCGTGCTTTCTGCATCTTGAGCGCAGATGCGCCGTAGAGCGCGCGCAGCTTTCTGTCCGCGGATCCGTTGTTAAAATATGCTTTCAGTTGTTCGGTATTCATAGTGCCGACCTTCCCTCGTGATTTCTATCTCATATATTATATCATATATTGTGCATAAGGCAACATTTTTTATCAAAGTTTCTGTGAATTTTCTTCGGATTTTTCCTCCGGAGCGTCGGTCGGCGGATCCTTTGCGAGCGCCATGCAGATGCGGCGCAGGTATTCGTTGTTTTCGCGCGTCATACGCTCGCTGTCGAGCGCTTTCTGCTTTTCTTCTTCCTCGAGTGCTTTCTTCTTTTCTTCCTCGAGACGCTTTTTTTCGGCGGCTTCTTTTTCCGCCGCTTCGCGCGCGGCGACCTTCTTGTCGTCGAAGGGGTTGATGTCTTCGAATTTGTGAACGAGCTTCTTGCGGATCGTGCGGAACTGCGCGCGGCTCTTCTTGACGCCGCGGCTGTCCTCGACCTTCCTGCGCGTCCTGCGGATGATCCACAGAGCAAGGAAGACGAAGAACGCGGTGATCAGAAAATTGACGACCGCCTGCGCGAAAATGCCGAGTGAAATATTGATCGCCGCCTTGGTCTCGACGCCGTCTTCGACGACGGCGGGCTCAAGCTCGAAGATCCATTTTTCGGAGAGGTTGATGCCGCCGGTCAGAAGCGAGATCGCGGGGAGGATGACGTTATTGGCGAGACTGTTGACGATCTCCTTGAACGCGTTGCCGACGACGACGGCGACCGCGAGATCGAGAATATTGCCTTTGTTGATGAACGTTCTGAACTCTTTTTTGAAATCCGACATAGCATAGCCGCTTCCTTCCGACCATATTTTCTCAACTGAATTGTACCACATAAACCGCGTTTTGTCAAGAAAAGTTGATGCGTCTTTGAAAAAAACATTGACAATAGCGGACAAACTTGCTATAATAGAATGAATACTTGTACAAATGTTTCCGTGTCACCGACGCGGAGAAACGGAAGGCATCCGATGAGCACCCATTGTTATATTCCCGAAAACTACCGTCCCGCGCTCGACGCATACGATACGCAGCGCGCGATCGAGTTCATCAAAATGAATTTCCAGGCGGAGCTGTCGCGCGCGCTCAATCTGCGCCGCGTGTCGGCGCCTTTGTTCGTCACGGAAAATTCCGGACTCAACGATAATCTGAACGGCGTCGAGCGCCCCGTCGATTTCGACATCCCGAGCACCGGCACGCACGCGCAGGTCGTCCACTCGCTCGCAAAGTGGAAGCGCCTCGCGCTCAAACGCTACGGCTTTGCCGTCGGCAAGGGACTTTATACCGATATGAACGCGATCCGCCGCGACGAAGAGGTCGACAACATCCATTCGATCTACGTCGACCAGTGGGACTGGGAAAAGATCATCACGAGAGAAACGCGCACGCTCGATTATCTCAAATTGACGGTCAGAGCGATCGTCAACGCGATCTGCAATACGCACGATCTGCTCGTCGTGAACTTTCCGCAGCTTTTGACGAAGCTCGAAAGAAACGTCTCTTTCGTAACGTCGCAGGAGCTTGAGGATATGTATCCCGGAAAAACGTCGAAGGAACGCGAAGATTTGTATCTTTTCGAGCACAAAACCGCGTTCATCATGCAGATCGGCGGCAAGCTCCGCTCCGGGAAGCCGCACGATTCCCGCGCGCCCGACTACGACGACTGGGAACTGAACGGCGATCTTCTCTTCTGGGACGACGCGCTCGGACGCGCGCTCGAGATCTCTTCGATGGGCATCCGCGTCGACGCCGAATCGCTCGACCGTCAGCTGACGGTTTCGGGCTGCGACGACCGCCGGAAGCTTTCGTTCCACAAAATGCTTCTCAACGACGAACTGCCCTTGACGATCGGCGGGGGTATCGGACAGTCAAGACTTTGCATGCTGATGATGGGATGCGTCCACATCGGGCAGGTACAGTCGAGCATCTGGGACGAAGAAACGAAAGACGCTTTTGAAAAAGCGGGACTTATGCTGCTTTAATTTTTAATTTCGGAGGCAAATTTTGATCATTGAGAGAATACGGAACAACAAGCGGAAATTCATTCTGCTTTTGTTCGATATGCTGTGCTTTATCGGCGTCGCGATCCTGAATCTGCTTCTGACGCGGCTGCTCGACAACTCGTCAAAGCACGTCATCTGGCATTACGCCGTCAACGCGGCGATCAACTTCGTTCTGATTTTCGCGTTCAGGGTCGGCCTCAAATGCTATCATCATCTCTGGCGTTATACCAGCACGAAGGCGCTCTTCTGCCTGATCCTTTCCGATTTTCTCGGAGGCGTCAGCGCGGCGCTCGTTTCTTACCTGATCAGTCATATATTCGATAACGGGCTCTACGAAGGCCTTTGGCAATTTCTGACCGTTTCCTCGCTCTGCGCGCTTCTCGCGCTCTTCTCGCGCTTCACTTACCGTCTGATCTATAAAGCGATGAACGCAAAGGAAATGGTTTCCGAGGGCAAAAAGGAAAGGATCGCGATCGTCGGGGCAGGTCAGCTCGGCGCATACCTCGCAAACGAACTGCTGAACAACCTGGGCTCCCGTTACGTACCCGTCTGCTTCATCGACTGTGACCGGCAGAAGGTCGGCAACACCGTCTGCGGACTCAGGATCTGCGCCAACGATGAGATCCGCGACGCGATCGAGAACTACGAAATCGATCTTTTCGTCATCGCGATCGGAATGCTCGATCACGACCAGCTGCAGAAACTCTACGATTTTTACAGCGCCAAAGGAAAGCCCGTGCGTCTTTACGGCGCGCCCGTATTCGGCGCCGCCGACGAAAGCAGCAATTCCGGCCGCGTGATCCGCGATTTCGAGATCGAAGACCTTCTTTTCAGAAAGCCGCTTGACATCACGACGCAGAAAGCGGCGGGATATTACAAGGACAAGACCGTGCTCGTCACGGGCGGCGGCGGATCGATCGGCTCCGAACTTTGCCGGCAGATCGCGAAATGCTCTCCGAAGCGCCTCGTGATCTTCGATATTTACGAAAACAACGCCTACGAGATCCAGCAGGAACTCACCCGCAAATACGGTGAATCTCTCGATCTGCAGGTCGAGATCGGCTCTGTGCGCGACAGGGCAAGACTTGAATCCGTCTTCGGCAAATACCGCCCCGATATCGTCTTCCACGCGGCGGCGCATAAGCACGTTCCTTTGATGGAGGTCAGCAGCGCCGAAGCGATCAAAAACAACGTCCTCGGCACTTACAACACTGCCGACATGGCGGAAAAATACGGTGTACAGAAATTCATTCTGATCTCGACCGACAAGGCGGTCAACCCGACGAACGTGATGGGCGCCTCCAAGCGCCTCTGCGAAATGGTCATCCAGTGCAGAACGGATTCCGATACCTCCTTCGCGGCGGTCAGATTCGGAAACGTCCTCGGCTCGAACGGCAGCGTGATCCCGCTCTTCAAGAAACAGATCCTGGCGGGCGGCCCCGTGACGATCACGGACAAGCGTATCATCCGCTACTTCATGACGATCCCCGAAGCGAGCCAGCTCGTGATGCAGGCGGGCGCGATGGCTGAAAAAGGGCAGCTCTTCGTACTCGATATGGGAAAACCTGTGCGCATTTACGATCTTGCCGTCAATATGATCCGTCTGATGGGACTTGAGCCCGAAAAAGACGTTAA
>JAZLHQ010000053.1:0-2204 GCA_045616925.1 Eubacteriales bacterium
TCACGGCGCATTTCGTCGCGGCGTAGACCGCCATCTGCGTATGCGGCTTATGCTGCTGCACGCTGCCGATCGTCAGAAATCTGCCATAGCCGCGCTCACGCATTCCCGGAATATACTTCTGCATAAAGAGCAGCGTCGAGCGCAGATTGACACTCACCTGCTTATCAAATTCCTCGGGCGTGATCGTCTCCCAGCCGTTTCGGAACTGCACGCTCGCGTTCGTGACGACGATATCGAGTTCCCCCGTTTTTTCATAGATCCGGTCGACGGCGTCAAGTTCGGCAAGGTCGCCGACGACGGCGCCGAAGGCGCCGATCTCGTTTTTGATGCGCTCCGCTTTTTCAAGATCTTTGGAACAGTGTACGAATACCTCTGCGCCCGCTTCGACGAATGCTTTCGCGATCGCGAAGCCGATTCCCTGCGTTGAGCCCGTCACGAGTGCGCGTTTTCCCTTAAGATCAAATTTCATCGTTTTTCATCTCCTGTACGTAATATCCGCCCGATCCGAGCGTCAGCAATCCGTCCGATACCGAGCAGTTTCCCGCAAGGATCTGCTCGCCGACGGCGATCTTTCTCGTGATCGGCTCTTTTCCGAAATTGAAGTACGCTTCGAGTTTTCGGTTTTCATACCGGCGTGTAAAGAGCAGAAGTTCGGAATCCTTCGGCATCGAACCTTCGCCTTTTGAGAAGAGCGGATCCGTATGCTTCAGGCGGCAGAGCTTTTTCGTGAGTCCGAGCCGTTTTTCCGCGCGCGCCGTCCCCGCTTTCGACCAATCGATCGAAAATCCGTCCTTCGGTCGGTTCCAGATACTGTGACGCCCGCCGTCCGCGATCTCGTTGCCGTTGTAAATAAACGGGATCCCGTCCGAAACGAAATTCAGAACGAGCGCCGCGTCCGTATTGTCGGGCGCGATCCGGTCAAGCCGATTTTCGTAAGCATCCGACGCGTAATCGTGGTTTTCATAGGCGCGCAGGACGAGCGCATCGTCCGGATTTTTCGCCTTTTCGCCCTCGTAGGCGAGGCGGATCGTATGAAAGCTCTTGTTGCCGCGCACGGCTTTACCGAGTTCCGCGCTCCAGATAAAACTGTATTCCGCGTCAAAAACGTTTTTCAGATATTCCGCCGAGTTGCCCTCGTTGAGCATCACGATCTTTTTGTATTTTTCGCAGCGCTTTCTGCCCTCCGCCCAGAACCAAAGCGGCACGTGGTCGCCGACGTCCGCGCGGAAGCCGTCCGCGTCGAATCTGCGGATCCAGTATTCCATATTGGTCCACAGATATTCGCAGAGGTCCGGATTCTCAAAATCGAGCAGCGGGAAATTGTAATTGTTGAAGCGTATGTTTCCGTCGGCGTTTTTCTGCACGAAATCGGGATGCTCCTGAACGAATTTTCCGGGACCCGCGTGCATATAAACGAGATCGACCATCACCGAAAGCCCGAGCGCGTGCGCTTTTTGCACGAACTGCTCGAAATCCGCATCCGTGCCGTACTCCTCGTCGATTTTGAAATAATCCGAGATGCGGTAGGGATTTTTCGGATTCGGGATCCCGGACGCTTTCTGACGCGGGCTCCAGTTTTCGCGGTTTTCGTCCGCGTCCTGTTCGCAGAACGGGCAGATATAGACGATATCTGCGCCGATATCCGCAATATGCGGCAGTTGTTCGGTCGCCGCCGCGATCGTGCCTTCCTTTGTGAACGTGCGCAGAAAGAGTTGATAGATTACCTTATCGGAAAGACCTGAATTTCTGCGCGCCTCGCTGATCTCAAATCGATTCATATTAACTCCTTAACTCCATTCGCGGTCGTTCGCCCATTCGTGATCCCACATGGCAGTCGACTCCCACTGTCCGGGGTAATCCTTATGGATATGCTCGGCGATCAGTTCCTCGTTGAGTGCTTCGATACCGAGTCCCGGCGCGTCGGGGACGCGCGCGAAACCGTTGACGATGAGCGGATTGTCGATCCCGAAGGCGAGATCGTTCCACTTCGGGCAGTCTGTCGAATGGTATTCGACGGCGAGCACGTTTTGGATCGCCGCCGCCGTATGGATCGCCGCCATCCAGCCGATCGGGCTTTCCGCCATGTGGATCGCCATCGCGACGCCGTATTTATCGCAAAGATCGCCGACTTTCTTCATTTCGCCGGGACCTCCGATCGTCAGAACGTCGGGGTGGATCACCTGCACGGCGCCCTCGCGCATCAA
>JAZLHQ010000054.1:0-5879 GCA_045616925.1 Eubacteriales bacterium
GATCTTGTAGTAGAAGTTGCCCTCGGGCAGTTCCTTCTTCATCGGGATCTCGGTCGCGACGCCGCAGCCCGCAACGTCGTGATAGATCTTGAGAGGTCCGCCGATGGAGCCGTTCCAACACTCGGTGGAGGGGATTCTCAAAGAGCCCTTCGTACCCATGATGATCGTGTCACCGGGGGTGTCGAGGTGCATCGCCCACGCGATACGGAAGTCGAGCATGATGTTGCCTTCGAGGCGGATGAAGCCTGCAGCGAAATCGTCGACCGTGAAGAGGTCGGCGTACTTTTCGGGCTTGTTTTCAGCCTTCCAGTAGTCGGGGTTCTTGCCGAAGTAATCGGAAACGAAGCCGGTGACGGTCAGAGGCTTCGGATAGCCGAGCGCGTTCAGGACCATATCGAGGGAGTAGCAGCCGATGTCGCCCATAGCGCCGATGCCGGCGGTCTTGTCCTCGATGAAGGTCGTGCCGTAAGGCGTCGGGATGCCGCGGCGGCGTCCGCCGCCCGTCTGGATGTAGTAGATCTTGCCGAGCTCGCCGGACTGAACGATCTTCTTGACCATCTGCATATTGGGGTTGAAACGGGGCTGGAAGCCGATCGAAAGGATCTTGCCGGATTCCTTCTCCGCCTTCATGACTTCGATCGCCTCTTCGGTCGTGACCGTGAAGGGCTTTTCGAGCAGGACGTTCACGCCCTTCCTGAGCGCGTAGATCGCGCACTCCGCGTGCGTTCTGTTATAGGTGCAGACGCTGACGGCGTCGAGCTTTTCCGCGTCAAGCATTTCCTTGTGGCTGTTATAGTAATTGCCGACGATGCCGAATTTCTCGGCGAAAGCCTTTGCTTTGCCGGGGATGAGATCCGCGAAAGCGACGATCTCAACGTCGGGCATTTTGAGATACTCCGTGATGTGGGATTTTGCGATCCAGCCGCAGCCGATGATACCGACCTTCAGTTTTCTGTCCGTCGAGATCACTTTCTCTTCGTGCGCGGTTTTGAATTCGTCCAGAATGTTTGCCATGATGATATTCTCCTTTGTAAAATATTGACATTCACGTCTTGACACTTCGGGGCTGATGTGGTATAATGTTGCCAAACTCCCCGATCGTGATTATTATACCATAACGGGGCGTACTTTTCAAGAATTTTTTTGTCATATCCTACAAATATATTGACATTTACGGAGAAGTTTTCAAAATGAAAAACGAGCTTGTCAAAACGAGCGTTTCCGGGATCCCCGTCAAAATCGGCGGCCATAAGCACGTGCCGTGCAACGGAATCATCGCGTCTCTGCACTATCACGACGAGATCGAGCTTTTGTCCGTGGAAAGCGGCTGCGAATATTTCCGCATCGACGGGCAGAAAATTGACGTGAAACCGGGGCAGGTGATCTTCGTCAACGCGCGCGTTCCGCACGAGACGGGACTTTCGGGAGATCCCGTCGAGGGCGTGCTTCTGCAGCTTCGCGCCGAGGATTTCCTGTCGGTCGATTCGCCCGAGAGCGCCAAATATATTGCGCGGCTGCGCCGCAGCGCCGACACGTCCTACAAGGTCGTTGACGACCCGTCGCTCGTCAAACGAATGCGCGGTCTCTGCGAAGAACAGACGGGCAAAAAGCAGGGATACAGGAGTTTCATCCTCTCGGGCATCCACGAGATCGTCGGCGGGCTCGTGAGGAGCGGGATCCTGACCGATTCGGGCATCACGGACCCGGACGTCCTGCCGCGGCTTTTGCCGGCACTCCGGTATATCGACGGGCATTTTGACGAAGCGCTTTCGCTCGAGAGCGTCGCGTCGGCGGTCGGGCTCAACCGCTGCTATTTCTGCCGCCTCTTCAAGAAAGCGGCGGGAACGGGATTCTCGGATTATCTCAATTTCGTGCGCGTCTGCAAAGCGGAAAAGCTTTTGCGCGAGACGGACAAGACGATCCTTGAGATCTCGATGGATACGGGCTTTTCGTCCGTTTCGTACTTCACGCAGATCTTCCGCAGATACAAGAGCTGTACGCCGAGCGCGTGCAGACGCGCCGTCCATGCGGTACAGTAAATGAAAGAGAGGAAATTCTTATGGCACAAATCGTAACTTTCGGCGAGATCATGCTTCGCCTTGCGCCCAACGGGTATTACCGTTTCTTCCAGAACGATCAGTTTCAGGCGACCTTCGGCGGCGCGGAAGCGAACGTCGCGCAGTCGCTCGCCATACTCGGCAAAGACGCCGCTTTCGTGACGGCGCTGCCGGATCACGCGATCGGGCAGGCGGCGATCGACAGTATGCGCGCTTTCGGCGTCGACACGGATGAAATCATCCGCACGAAAGACCGCATCGGCGTTTATTATCTCGAAAAAGGCGCTTCACAGCGCCCGAGCGTCTGCATCTACGACCGCAAGAATTCCGCGATCGCAAACGTCGCCGTCGACGCTTTCGACTGGGGCCGGATCTTCGACGGCGCGAAATGGTTCCATTTCACGGGCATCACGCCCGCTTTGTCGGAAAATCTTTACAAAATCTGTCTTATTGCCTGCAAAAAGGCGAAGGAGAAGGGGATCGTCGTCAGTCTTGACCCGAACTTCCGCTCCAAACTCTGGTCGAAGGAGGACGCGTCGAAGGCGATCAAAACGCTTCTTCCGTACGTCGACGTTCTGATGACGAATCCCGGTGACACGTTCGATCTGCTCGGCATCCGTCACGGAGAGCGTTTCGACGGGCAGACCGACGACGTTTATGAAGCGATCGCCGCCGATATTGCCGAAAAATACGGCGTAAAAACGGTCGCTCTGACGCTCCGGACGCAGCTCAGTGCTTCGAGAAACCTTTGGAAAGGTATGATCTACGATAAAAAGAGCGGAAAATCGTACTTTTCGCGCGAATACGACCTTGTGATCGTCGACCGCGTCGGCGGCGGCGACAGTTTCGACGCGGGAATCATTTACGGCATGACGGAAGGCGAAAATTTGCAGGGGACGATCGACTTCGCGGTCGCGGCGTCGGCGCTCAAGCATTCGATCGAAGGGGACGTCAACCGCGTGACGGCGTCCGAGATCAAAGCGCTCGCCGCCGGCGACGGCTCCGGCAGGGTGAAGAGGTAAACAAAAAACGAGAAACGGAGGATCGGGTGCAATAACCCTTTTCGCTTATGTCAGAAGAAAAGAAATGGCAATTTGAGCTTGAGGAATATATCCGGCAGAAAGAGCCGGGACGCGCCGAAAAAAGCAGGGCGTGGCAAACTGCCATCGGTCTGCAGGCGGTAGACGGTCTGACGACGTCGGATTATCTGCTTGATACCGCCAAAGAGCACATCGAAGGCAAGATCAGCATCGACGAAGCGCAGAAACGGATCCAAAGCTACTATGAGCAAAGATCGGAGCGCTCCGCGCTTGAGGACGACACGAAGGAAGCGGACATCGTATCGGCAAGGATCGCAAAGATTTTAGGCGAAAATACGTTTCAGTTTTCGCCTGCGGAGTGGGCGGCGATCCATAGAAGACTGTTCGAGGGCGTCTTTGATCACGCCGGTCGGTTCAGACCGTATAATATTTCCAAAAAAGAGTGGGTCCTTGACGGAGACTCCGTGATCTATGCGGATTACGGCAGCATCAGTGACACGCTCGCTTATGATTTCGCAACGGAAAAGCAGTTTTCTTACGAGGGTATGTCGGCAGAAGCCGCGGTCAGGCATCTTGCTAAATTTGCCTCCGATATTTGGCAGATCCACCCGTTCTGCGAGGGCAACACACGTTCGACTGCCGTTTTTATGATCAAATATATCAAAACGTTCGGTTTTCGTGTCAACAACGACACGTTCAAGGAAAATTCGTGGTTTTTCCGGAACGCACTTGTCAGGGCAAATTACAATAATGTCCAAAAAGGAATTTACGCAACGACCGAATTTCTCGAAATGTTTTTCGGCAACCTTCTTCTCGGTGCGGAAAACGAGCTGAAAAATCGGATCATGCACGTTGATTACGCCCCAAATGGCTCCCAAAGTATCAAAAATGCGGTTCCAAAGTATCAATTTGATACTTTGGAATGTACTTTGGAAGAAATTGCACTTCTTCGGTTGATTGCAAACGATCCCTCGGTCAAGCAAAAGGAGCTTGCGGAAAATGTCGGAAAATCCGTCGCTACCGTAAAACGAATGATGGATTCTTTACAGAAAAAAGGATTGATCCGCAGAATTGACGGCAAACGGTACGGCAAATGGGAAATAAAGGGTCAGACGGATTGACAATCCCGGCAAAATATGTTACAATATGAAAACTCTTTCATTTGGAGGCAAAAATATGGAAAATATAGAAAACAAAGAAAAATTCTATATAACGACGCCGATCTATTACCCGTCGGGCAATCCGCACATCGGTCATTGTTATACGACCGTCTGCGCCGACTGCATCGCGCGCTACAAGAGAGCAAAGGGACTCGACGTCCTCTTCCTGACGGGTACCGACGAGCACGGCGTCAAGATCGAGGAAAAAGCGAAGGCGGCGGGCATCACGCCGCAGGAATACGTCGACGAGATCGTCGCGAAATTCCGCAAGCTCTGGGACTATATGAACATCTCCGAGCACAGATTCATCAGAACGACCGACGATTACCACGTCAAGAGCGTGCAGTGGATCTTCAAGGAACTCTACGACCGCGGACACATCTACAAGGGCGAATACAAGGGCAAATACTGCAAGCCGTGCGAGAGCTTCTGGACGGAATCCCAGCTCGTCGACGGCAAATGCCCCGACTGCGGACGCGAGGTCGTCGACGCTTCCGAGGAAGCTTATTTCTTCCGCCTCTCGACGTTTGCAGACCGCCTGCAGGCGCTGCTCGAAACGCCCGGCTTCCTGGAGCCGCGCTCGAGAGTCAACGAAATGATCAACAACTTCATCAAGCCGGGACTTGAAGACCTGTGCGTCTCGAGAACGAGCTTTTCATGGGGCGTGCCCGTCACGTTCGATGAAAAGCACGTCGTCTACGTCTGGGTGGACGCGCTCTCGAACTATATCTCCGCGCTCGGCTACAAGAACGACCGCTACAACGACTACGACCGCTACTGGCCGGCGGATTATCATCTGATGGCGAAGGAGATCGTGCGTTTCCACACGCTCGTGTGGCCGGCGATCCTGATGGCGCTCGATCTGCCGCTGCCCAGCCACGTCTACGGTCACGGCTGGATCACCTTCGGCGATAAGAAGATGAGCAAATCTCTCGGCAACGTCGTCGATCCGTTCGTGCTCGGCGACCGCTACGGCGTGGACGCCGTGCGCTATATCATCCTGCGCGAAATGCCGTTCAGCGGCGATTACAGCTTCTCGAACGAGCAGATGCTCATGCGTATGAACACAGACCTCTCGAACGGACTCGGCAACCTCGTTTCCCGCTCGATCGCGATGGTCACGAAGTATTTCGGCGGAGTTCTGCCTACGAAGGGCGCGAAGACGCCGTTCGACGAAGATCTTGAAAATACGGCGATCGCCGCCGTCAAGGGCTGCGAATCCTGCCTTGACACGATGCACGTCGCCGATTCGCTCGACGAGATCTTCAAGCTCGTCAACCGCGCGAACAAATATATCGACGAAACGACGCCGTGGGCGCTCGCGAAGGATCCCGATAAGAAGGACGAGCTTGCGGGAGTCCTCTATCATCTGCTCGAATCCATCCGCGTCTGCGCGGTGCTTCTGACGCCCTTCATGCCCGAAACGATGGGCAAGGCGCTCGACCGCATCGGCGCCGGCGAGGATCTCAGAACGTGGCAGAGCATCGAAACGTTCGGCAATCTGCCCGCAGGCATCGCCGTCACGGACGGCGCGCCGCTCTTCCCGCGTATCGACGTCGCGAAGGAACTGGAAGCGCTCGCCGCTCTCTCCGCTCCGAAGGAAGCGAAGGAGGAAAAGAAGC
>JAZLHQ010000055.1:0-2483 GCA_045616925.1 Eubacteriales bacterium
GTCGGTCTCGGCATCAGTCTGCTCGCTGCGGGCGGCGGATTCGCCGCCGGCATCATGAACCCCTTCACCGTCGGCATCGCGCAAAAAATCGCGGAAGTGCCGCTCTTCTCGGGCGTTTGGATCAGAATCCTGACCTTCATCGTCATATATCTGCTTCTGACGACGTTTCTTGCCCTGCACGCAAAAAGGGTCGAGAAGAAAAAAGGCGTCCGGCAGAGCGATTTTGAGATGGATTTCAAGCAGAACCGGGATCTCGACAAGGCGATCGTTACCTTCGCTTCCATTCTCGGAACGGGACTCGTTCTCTGCGTTATGTCGACGGTCGTCACCGTTCTGCAGGACTACACGCTGATCATCATCGCGCTTTGCTTTCTGATCGGCGGCGTCAGCGCTTCGATCGTCGCGAAAATGCGCCCGAGGGAGATCCTGAAGGCGTTCGGCAAGGGCGCCGTGACGATGCTCCCCGGGATCCTTCTGATCCTGCTCGCTTCGTCGATCCGCTACATTCTCGTCGAATCCTACCGCCTCGACACGCTGGTCTACGATCTGATGAAGGTCGCGGGCGGACTCTCCCCTTACCTTCTGATCCTGTTCATCTACCTCGTCGTGGTCGTGACGGAGCTGTTCATCGCGAGCGGAAGCGCGAAAGCGTTCCTTCTGATCCCGCTGATCCTCCCGATCGCCTCCGCCTTCGACATCCCCGCGAACCTCATCGTTCTCGCCTACATCTTCGGCGACGGATTCTCGAATTACGTCTATCCGACGGACGCCGCGCTCATCATTTCTCTCAATCTTTCGGATTACACGTACGTGCGCTATATGAAGGACACGTGGCTCTATCATCTTCTCACGTTTATTCTGACCGGCGGCATTCTGATCCTCGGACTCGCGGTCGGATATCATTGATTCGGAGGCAATATGGAAGCAAAAACCCTCGATCTTGAACTGACGGACGGCGAATGGGAACTCACCTATATCGACCACGACCGGCAGATCGCCCGCGCGATCGTCTTTGACGACGAAGGAAATCTCTATTTCGTGCGCGCCTACAGGGACGACGCTTTCGGCAAAGCAACCCTCATCGAAACGTCCGGCGGCGGCGTCGAAAAGGGCGAGGATCTTCACACGGCGATCAAACGGGAATTATCCGAAGAACTCGGTGCCGACGTCGAGATCACGTCGGAGCTCGGGCTCGTCAGCGATTATTACAATCTGATCCACCGACACAATCTGAGCCATTATTTTTTGTGCCGCGTCAAAAGCTTCGAAGAAAAGCATCTGATGCCGAACGAGATCAGGGATTTTCACCTCTCGACCCTTAAATTGACGTTCGAGGAAGCGGAGCGCGAATACCTTCTGCGCACCGATACGAAGATCGGAAGGCTCATCGCGAACCGCGAGCTGCCCGTTCTGCGCTTTGCAAAGCAATTTCTGCCCAACTAAAAAACTGCGGAAACCGAAAGGCGCAGGTGGATAAGGAAGTTTTTTGATTTTCAAATACGCGGGATATTGACAATTAGAATTTGAGGAGGAAACCGATATGAAAAAAGCAGCTGTTGTCAGTATTATACTAAGTCTGATTCTTTGCTTATTTATTAGCGGATGCCAAAGCAATCTTTATCGAGTAAATGTGGATGCCGAGCACGCTTCTCGGTGTAAAATTGAATCCGGATACAAGTGCAGTGATGAGGTAACGATTCAGTTAGAAACTATCACGGAACATTACTACAAGGTGTTTGCCGATGGAGTAGAGGTGCTGCAAGATGATGAAAAGACCAATATGGAATACACATATTTTACTTTTATAATGCCGGATCACGATGTTGATTTAATTATCGAGGACTATTACGTCGATATTCCGCTGCCCCTGCATTAAGCGACAAATTCCGTTTTGTCGAGCTAAAAGAAATGACCCGCTGAATAATAACTTTTCAGCGGGTATTTTTGTCTCATACCATAGCAAGCAGGGGGAAAATATATTTTCCCGTTTAAAGCCGAATCTTATCGGCTTATTTTTTTAGGGGCAAGCCCCTAATACCCCCTCAGAACAGAAAGAAAAAGAACGACAATAAAATACTTCCTTATCCACGCGTGGAGAATGGTTTCCGCAGTTTTTTGCGTATTTTTCAGAAGATCGCCGCCATGATGAGACCGGCGGTCATCAGAAGGACGCCGACCGTGTTCTTTGCGGACAGCTTTTCCTTGAAAAGAACGACGGAGAAGACGACGCTGAAAAGAAGCACGCCCGCGTTATCGAAGGTGTAGAGCATCGAAATGTCGTCGATGTAGCGGATGAGAAACGAGAGAAGGTTGATCGCCGCCGCCACGATCAGCGAGCAGAGCAAAAGGAACAGGCAGGATTTCGGGGTCTGTCTAAAATCGGCAAACGTCTTCCCTCTGCGGCTGATCAGCATATAGATGAACATACCGACCGCCATCAGACCGTAGGTCAGGATGATCAGTTCCTCTTTTTCGGAAACGCC
>JAZLHQ010000056.1:0-2417 GCA_045616925.1 Eubacteriales bacterium
GTTCGAAAAAGACGGACGGCGGCTTCTGCAGTACGCGCTGACTTCATACGGCATCTGTACCGTCACGACCCTCGGAAGCGAGAAAAACGCCGTCGGCGTTTCGCTTTACGGGGAAAACGGCACGCTTCTGCAGAGTCGTACGCTTTCGGGAACGGCTCAGAGCGTTTCGGCGTACGGAAAATATTTCGCGATCCTCGGCAGTATGGGCGTTGCCGTTCTTGAAAACGGCGAAATGCGCACTCCCGATCTGCCGGATGCCGATATCATAGCAATTCTCGGCGACGAAAACGGTCTTATCCTCTGCGGCTACACGCACGCGTACCGCACGCCGTGGAAAGATCTCTCGTTCACCGACGCAAAAGGAGATTCATAATGGGACTTTTTCTGGACATTTTATTACTTGCGGTCATCGTCATCATGACGGCGGCGCACGCGTATAAGGGGATCATTTCCTGCATTTCGGGCGTTATCGCCCTCGTGCTCGCGATCCTCGCCGGCAGCTATATGGCGGGAACGAACGGAGATCTTTTCCTGCCGAAGATCCGCCACGCCTACAACAAGATCGCCGACGCCTCGGACGGCTGGTTCGACAAAGTGCGCGTCTCGCCCGAAAAACTCTCCGCCGTTCTGATGTTCGCGCTCACGTTCATCGTCGTTTTCATCCTCGTCAAGCTGATCAGTCTGCCGTTCGTGAAAAGAAAAGGGATCGCGAACGTCGTCAATCACGTCGTCGGCTTCACGGTCGGACTTTTGATCGGTATTCTGTGCGCGCAGCTTCTGACGACGCTCGCGTTCTCGGCGGTCGACCTTCTGTCGGCACATTCCGAGATGTTCGACGCCGATATGTTCGATTCCTGCGTGATCGCGAAAATCCTCAACAAATTCAATCTGATCGAGTGGATCCTCGGTCTTCTGAAACTGTAACAAGCGCCTCTTTGCTTTTCGGAAAGGAGTTTTTTCAATATGGAGCTTTGCGCAAGATGCAAAAAACGTGTCGCCGTGATCTTCATCACGAAGATCGACGGTGACAAGCAGACCAACGAAGGGATCTGCATCAAATGTGCCAAAGAACTCGGTATCAAGCCGGTCAACGACATCATCAACAACATGGGGATCACGGACGACGATCTCGATAAAATGGATATGGAGATGGACTCTCTGATGGAAAGTCCGGAGGGCGAAGAAGACGAGGAATCGGGGCAGGGCAAAACCCCGCCGATCGACTTCCGCAAGCTCTTCAGCAGCTTCGGCATCCAGAATATGCAGAATATGCAGAATCAAGGCGGGCAGAAGAGCGAATCCAAAGGTGACAAAAGGGGTCAGAAGAACGATAAACGCAAGTTTCTGACCGAATACTGCACGGATCTCACCGAAAAAGCGAGAAACGGCGTGATCGACCGCATCGTCGGCAGAGACCGCGAGATCGAGAGAATGATGCAGATCCTCTGCCGCCGTCAGAAGAACAATCCCTGCCTCATCGGCGAGCCGGGCGTCGGCAAGACCGCGATCGCGGAAGCGCTCGCGCAGCGCATCGTCGACGGAAACGTCCCCTACCGCCTCTCCGACAAGGAAGTCCACCTCGTCGATATGACCGCGCTCGTCGCGGGCACGCAGTTCAGAGGGCAGTTCGAGACGCGCATCAAGGGTCTTATCGAAGAAACGAAGCGCCTCGGCAACATCATCCTCGTGATTGACGAAGTCCATTCGATCGTCGGCGCGGGCGAATCCGAGGGCAGTATGAACGCCGCAAACATTCTGAAGCCCGCCCTCTCGCGCGGCGAGATCCAGGTGATCGGCGCGACGACCCTTTCCGAATACCGCAAATTCATCGAGAAGGATTCGGCGCTCGAGCGCCGCTTCCAGCCGATCATCATCGAGGAATCCTCGGTGAACGATTCGATCGACATTCTGCGCGGGATCAAGGGATATTACGAGAATTTCCACGGCATCCGGATCCCCGACGACACCGTTGTGCGCACCGTCACGCTTTCCGAGCGCTATATCACGGACAGATTTCTGCCCGACAAGGCGATCGACCTGCTCGACGAGGCGGCGGCGCATCTTGCGCTCAACAGTCCCGAGATCCAGAACGCCGAAAGGAGCGCACAGGCGCTCAATGAGGCGCGTGCGGCTTACGACCGGCTGAGTTCCGAAGAACTCAAGCAGGACGCCGATCAGGAGGCGCACTATAAAGCGCTCGCGGAGGCCAAAGCCGCCGTCGCGTCCGCACAGGAAAAATTCGACCTCGCGATGAAGGAAAAGGAAAACGTCGTTCTGACGGTCTCCGACCTCGCGACGGTCATCGAGATCTGGACGGGCGTGCCCGCCTCGAACATCACGGAAAACGAATTTTTGCGCGTGGATCAGCTTGCAAACCGTCTCAAGGAACGCATCATCGGGCAGGACGAGGCGGTCGA
>JAZLHQ010000057.1:0-2105 GCA_045616925.1 Eubacteriales bacterium
TCCCTTCGGCACGCCGACCGTGCAGTTTTCGCCGATCTGCACGTCGCAGTCGATGATCGAATAGTCGACCTTCGCGTTCTTTTTGACGATAACGTTCTTCATGACGACGCTGTCCCTGACGACGGCGCCCTCTTCGACGACGCAGCCGGAGAAGATGACGGAGTTTTCAACCGTTCCGTAGATCTCGCAGCCCTCGGTGATCATCGAGTTGACGACCTTCGCGCTGTCCGCGATATGCTGCGCGGGCTTCGCGCTCGTTCTCGAAAAGATGCGCCACGAGCGGTCGTAAAGATCGAAAACGGGATCCTTTCCGAGCAGATCCATATTCGCTTCCCAGAGCGAATCGATCGTTCCGACGTCCTTCCAATAGCCCTTGAAGGGGTAAGCAAACATTCTCTCGCCCGCCGAGAGCATCGAAGGAATGATGTTTTTACCGAAATCGTTCGCGCTGCCGGGCGTTTTTTCGTCCTCGATCAGATACTTTTTGAGCTTTTCGTAGGTGAAGATATAAATGCCCATCGACGCCTTATCGGACTTCGGCTGCTTCGGCTTCTCTTCAAATTCGTAGATCTCGCCGTCTTCTTTGCAGTTCATGATGCCGAAGCGGCTCGCTTCGGAAAGCGGGACGGTCAGAACGGCGATCGAGCAGTCCGCCTTCTTCTCTTTATGGAAGGCGAGCATTTCGGAATAGTCCATTTTGTAGATGTGGTCGCCCGACAAAACGATCACGTATTCGGGATCGTAGCGGTCGATGAAGTTGAGGTTCTGGTAGATCGCGTTCGCGGTCCCCTTGTACCAGTCGGCGCCCGTGATCGCCTGATAGGGAGGCAATACCATCACGCCGCCGAAGGAGCGGTCAAGGTCCCACGGCTGACCGTTGCCGATATATTCGTTGAGTCTCAGCGGCTGATACTGCGTCAGTACGCCGACCGTTTCGATACCGGAATTGATGCAGTTGGAGAGCGGAAAATCTATGATCCTGTACTTGCCTCCGAAAGGTACGGCAGGTTTTGCCGTTTTTTCCGTCAGAGCATAGAGACGGCTACCCTGTCCGCCGGCAAGGAGCATGGCTACACATTCTTTCTTATGATACATACTGACCTCCGTTTTGATGACGTTTTGTGCGGACGTGCGCCGATGACCGGCCACACTATCCCACTCTCTATATTACACGTATAGTATAACACATTTCATACTTTTTTTCAATAGGTTATTTTGTTTTTTTGGGGGCTATTTTATGCACGATTTTTTGACGTTTTTGCACAATCCGTATGTGCATTTTACCCATATATCCTTTTCGTATTTTGTCGAAAATGCGGATTTTGTCGGAAATTTTGGGCAATTTGTCGAAACGGGCGAAAAAAAGCCCGCCGAGGGGTCCCGCGGCGGGTTCGTTTTCATATTCCGTACACCTTCGGCGCGCGGTTTTCAAAATAGTAAAGTTTCTTGACGCCGAGGTCCTTGAGCATCAAAACGGCGGCTTCAAAATCGTGCGCGACGCTCTCCGAAATATGCGCGTCGGAGCCGAGCGTCAGCATTTCTCCGCCCTTTTCGAGATAACTTAAAACGATCCCGCGATCGGGCATAAAGTGATCGTATCCGCCGCCCCTGCAGGACGTATTGACCTCGAGCGCGATCCTGCGATCGACGATCTTTTGAAGGATCCGGTCGATCTCTTCCGAGAACGGCTCGAGCGGGACGTCGATGCCGAATTTACCCGTGATATAGCGCCACGGGCACGTCAAATGCGTCAGAACGTCCGTTCCCGTTTCGCTGACCGTTTCGTAAACGTCGTCAAAATAGCGGTGCAGATACGGAAGAATCAGATTTTTCGGCATTTTCGCGAAGTCGATGCCCGAATAAGGGCGCTCGTATTGATCAAAGCGCGCGGCGTGCACGGAACAGTAAACCGTATCGAACGGGCGGGCGTTCGCGATCTTTTCCGTCTCTTCGGGGTACCAGATCGCTTCGCCGAACTCGACGCCCGTCAGAAGCTTCAAATCTTTCTCCGATTCTTTTTGTGAAAAGACCTCGTCGAAGGACTCGAGAACGGGCGTTTTGACGTCGTCGCGGAAAACGTATTCGATATCGCAGTGATCGGTGAC
>JAZLHQ010000058.1:0-11116 GCA_045616925.1 Eubacteriales bacterium
CGCTTGGCCTCCGACTTTGATGGGACTTGAGCCCGAAAAAGACGTTAAAATCACGGAGATCGGTCTTCGTCCCGGCGAAAAGCTCTACGAAGAGCTTCTGATGAAAAACGAAGCCCTCGACAAGACCGACAACGATATGATCTTCGTCGAACGCGACACGCCGTACTCGCGCGCCGAGGTCGACGAAAAACTGCAGATCCTCAGGGAAGCCGCAAGACTTGCGGACGAAAACAGCGATCAGTCCCTCGTCAAAGAGGCGGTCCGCCGGACCGTTCCCACCTTCCGCGACCCCGAAGAGGTCAACAAGACCGCCGAAAAAGCGAAGGAAATGAAGCTCGCGGGAGTCAATGCGTAAAAACGATCAAAATAAAAACCGAAGCCTTCACGGCTTCGGTTTTTTGTGCTTTTGTGTGTTATACGTTCGATACCATACGGAAACCGACGGAAAGAGCCATTTCCACGATCTGATTCCGATACTGCTCGAAATCCTTTTCCTCGGTGATGAACTGCACCGTCCAGAAGGAGTCGACGCTCTTGTAAACGTACGCCGCGCCGCGGAAGGTCTTTTCCGATCCCACCTGCGTGAAATAGAACAGCGTGAGATCGCCTTCGACAAAGGCGCCGCCCTCCGAACCCTCGTTGATCTCGGACAGGAACTGCGCGTATTCGAGCGCGGACGTGTCCTCGTTGATGCGCTCGTCGACGCCCTCGTAACTCTCAAACCGCTCGCGCAGGACGCGGATCGCCATATATTCCGATTCGTACGCGGCGGCGAGCCCTTCGATCTTCACTTCCTGAAAATCCTCGGGCGGTTTGATCGAAATGGTCAGATGCGTGGAATAGAAAAGCTTGTCGTTTTTGGCGCAGCCGCCGAAAGCGAGGCAGACGAGCAAAAGGATCGCGAGAATTGATACGTATTTTTTCATAAAAATTCCTTCGGATTTATTTGGAGCAGGTCAGCTTGTAGTCGCCGGTCTCGGCGTTCCAACCTTCTCCTTTGATGATATTTTCCCAGTCGCTGACGTTTCCTTCATAATTGATGCTCTCAAGCGACGAGCATTTGGAGAAGGAAAGGTAATCCATGATCTGAACGCTCAGAGGCAGATCGAGATGCCTGATGCCCGAGCACTCCGAGAACGCGGCCATTCCGATCTCCCGCACGCCCGAGGGGATCGTGACCGATTCGAGCTTTTTGCAGTTGACGAACGCGAGATTTCCGATCGCTGCGATCGTGCCGTCGTTCGGGATCACGCTCTCGTTGCAGCCGCAGACGAGCGTTCCGCTCGCCTTTTCGACGAGGCAGTTGCCCGACGCGTAATAGTAAAGACTGAGGGGATCCGCCGTGATGCCGGTCACTGCGGAGCAGAAGGCGAACGCGCCCGTACCGATCGACGAAACGCTCGCGGGAATGTGGATCTCCGTGATGGACGTGCAGTAATAAAACGCGCTGACGCCGATCGATTCGACCCCGTCGGGGATCACGACCGACTTGAGCCCGATGCAGTATTCAAAGGCGCGGTCCGCGATGTGCAGAACGTTTTCGGGAATGACCGAATTCCGGCAGCCGAAGACGAGCGTTTTGCTCTCTTTTTCGATCACGCAGTCGTTTTCGGCGTAGAGAGCTTCGTTTTCGGGGGAAACTTCGAGTGCCCCGACGGAAATGCAGCCCGAGAATGCCGCCGTGTTCAGAACGGTGAG
Organism: Eubacteriales bacterium; assembly: GCA_045616925.1. Lineage (GTDB taxonomy): Bacteria > Bacillota > Clostridia > Oscillospirales > CAG-272 > JAZLHQ01. The sequence goes on from JAZLHQ010000058.1 coordinate 1,699, forward strand.
CGATTTCGGAAGGACGATCTTCTCAAGACCCGTGCAGCCGTAAAAAGCGTTGTCGGAAAGCTCGTTGAGAGCCGCGGGGAGGATCAGCTCCTTGACGGACACGCAGTTCATGAAGGCGTATTCGCCGATGCGCTCGATCGTGTCGGGCAGGACGAGAGACGAGGGAAGCGGGCAGCCGATGAAGGCGAAATCGTCGATCTCCTTGACGTTCGCGCCCGACGGGATCTCGCTGTTCTTGCATCCGACGATCAGAGTGCCTCCGACCGTGTCGATGAGGCAGTTGCCGAGCGACGCGTAGAAGGAATTCAAAGGATCCGCCGTGATGCCGTCGAGCCCCTGGCAGTAGCTGAACGCCCGCTCGCCGATGAAACTGACCTCTTTGGGAATGTGCAGCGAGGTGAGCCCCGAGCAGCCGTAGAAGGCGGATTCGCCGATGGTCTTGAGATTTGCGGGAAGCTCGATCTCCTTGAGCGTTTGACAGGAGAAAAACGCGGAAGCGCCGATCTCCGTAAGATTTGCGGGCATTTTGACGTAGGTAAGCCCGCGAAGTCCGTAGAACGCGTTCTCGTCGATCAGCGTAACGGTATCGGGGATCTCGATGCTCTCGATCTCCGTGTGTCCCGCGAACGCCGAACTGCCGATGGCGGTGACGGTCGCCGTTCCGATCTTTTCGGGGATCTCGATCTGCCGGTCGGTGCAGGTGCCGAGCCCCGTGATGATCGCGGTCTCGCCCGTCGGATCAAGCGCGAAATCAAAGCCCTCCGAAACGCCGAGATCGAGCCCGCAGCGCAGGCAGACGCGCTTTTCAAAATCGTGTCCGCGCGCGGGGATCGTTTCGCCGCCTTCGAGAAGCTCACCGCAGAGCGAGCAGCTCGTGCCGGCGCTGATGCCGCTCTTTTCGCAGGTGGGCTCGAACGTCGGAATGGGCGCCGGCAGGTGGACGTGTTCCGTCGTCTGTACGGCGGTCGTTACGGCTTCGGACGTCAGAGAGGGGATGGTCGAGGTATCCGCGTTATTTTTATGCGAGGCGGCATTCTTGCAGGAAACGAGAAACAAGGCGGTCAGAATGACCGCCGCCGTCGGCAGGACGTATCTTTTTACGAGCTTCATGGTTGCCTCACTGATTTCATACTTTTCTCAATACATTCTAACAAAAATCCGCACTTTTGTCAAGTGGAGCGGAGACAAATGCGGGATAAATCCGCAGATTTTCCCGATTTTTCGAAGAATCGCGGCGATCCTGCGGATTGTTTTCCGGAAAGAAACGGGTCACTGCGACATATTTCCCGCCGGCGAGCGCATATAATGAGAGCGGTGAGTGCGAATGTCAAGAATCGGCGCGGACAGTCTTTTCGCCGTCAATTTCAGCATCGATTATCTGCTTGTTTACGGTTTGTCCCGTCTTCTCGGGATCGCCGGGCGGCGCCGCGTTTGTCTTTGCGCCGCTCTGATCGCGTTTTCGGAAACGCTGACGATCTTTCCTCTGCCGCCGTGCGTCACAAAGATCCTTCCGTGGGCGGCGCGGATCGTTGCTCCGGCGATCCTGTGCCTTTCTCGCCGACCGCAGTCTCTTTTCAAAGGAGGCGTTTTTCTGTTGCTTTATCTCCCTTCGGATCAGATCGTCACGTCGGGACTGACGGCGATCTACGCCCGCGCGCCCGCTCCGGCAATCCTCGATCCGACCGCCGCGCACGTCTCCCGCGCACGCGCCCTTCCGGCGCTCTTTACGTTTCTCTCGCTCTGCACTTTGTTCTGCTTTCTGAAAAAACGGAAGCGCGGCGGAAAGACGGTCACGCTCACGATCGCGTTCGGCGGCAGCGAAACGAGCTGCACGGCGTTCTGCGATGCGGGCAATTTTCTCAAGGATCCGCTTTCCGGACTTCCGGTCGCGGTCATCGGAAGGAGCGCCGCCCGCCGCCTCGGCGGCGTTTCGAGGGAAAAACTGACGCGGGATGGGAAATTACGCCTCGTGCCCGCAAAAACGGTCGCGGGCAGCGCACTGCTCGCCGCGTTTTTGCCGGATCACGCGAAGATCGACGGCAAAACGCGCAGGATCTGCGTCGCGATCGCCGAGGAAAACGATACGTTCGGCGGACACGAGGCGCTCGTCGGCGACGATATACTGTGAGTGCTTGGAACGAGGAGAAAACGATGCGAAATATGGTAAAAGATCTGCTCAAAGCGGCAAAACCGCGGCTTTTCGGGGATATATCGGGCTGTTATTATATCGGCGGCGCGGACACGCTCCCGCGTCCGCTTCTGCCGGAGGAAGAAGAGAATGCGCTCAGAAACGGCGATCAGAAGGAACTCATCGAACACAATCTCCGGCTCGTCGTCTATATTGCCAAGCGCTTTGAAAGCACGGGCGTCGGGATCGAAGACCTCATTTCGATCGGGACGATCGGACTCATCAAGGCGGTGCGCACCTACGATCCCGAAAAGAGCATCAAGCTCGCGACCTACGCTTCTCGGTGCATCGAAAACGAGATCCTGATGTATCTTCGGAAGGGGAATTCCCTGCGCGAGGTCTCGCTCGACGAGCCGCTGAACGTCGATTTCGAGGGAAACGAGCTTCTGCTCGAGGACGTCTTGTACGAGGACGAAGACAGCGTCTTCAGCGCCCTGTCGGGCATGGAGGACAAACGCTCCGTGCGCCGCGCGCTCGAAACGCTTCCCGAGCGCGAGCGGGAGATCATCGAAATGCGCTACGGGCTTTCGGGCGGACGGGAACTGACGCAGAAGGAGGTCGCCGACCGTCTCGGGATCTCGCAATCCTACATATCGCGGCTCGAAAAGCGCATCATTTCGCGCCTCAAGGAGTGCCTTTCGAGTTTCGTATAGCGCAAAATGCGCAGAGATTCTTGACATACGCGCGCGGGTATGCTACAATAAACGCGTGAAAGGACGTGAAAATGTGAACGCACGGGAAGAATATTCGTTTATGCTCGGGATCGCAGGAGAAAAGATCGCGGTCACGACGTTTGACGCGTCCGTGAAGCGATTCTGCGAAGGGTATTTATGCGAAGGAGAGCCGACCGTTTTCGTTTCGGTCTCTCCCGACGACGTCGAAGCGGAAAGAGAGATCTCGAAAGAGAACGGCTATCCGAACGCCAAAGACGCGGAGCTTTCTCACCTGGCGCTTTACAGAAAGATCGCCTGCGCACTGCTCGATAAAAACGTGCTTCTGTTTCACGGCTCCGCCCTTTCGATGAACGGACAAGCGGTCCTGTTCGCCGCAAAGAGCGGAACGGGCAAATCGACCCACGCAAGACTCTGGCGCGAAGCGTACGGCGATCGCGTTCTGATGATCAACGACGACAAGCCGCTTCTGAAATTTACGGAAAACGAGATCCTCGTTTGCGGAACGCCGTGGAACGGCAAGCACAGGCTCGGCACGAACGTGATGATCCCCCTGAAGGCGCTCTGCGTCCTGCGCCGCGGAGAAAAAAACGAGATCGGAAGCGTCCGCCGCGCCGACGTCTACGTCGACGTTCTGAAGCAGATCTATTCGCCGCCCGATCCCGCAGCCGCCGTGAAAGTCTTTTCGCTGACGGACAGACTCACGAAGGAAGCGGAGCTTTACACGCTTTACTGCAATATGGAAAAGGAAGCCGCAAGGGTTTCCCACGACGCAATATTTGAGAAAGAGAAGGACAAGCCATGAAACTGAAAAAAGGATATATCACGCACGAAGTCGACGGAATGCGCATCACGGTCAACGTGACGCCGGAGAAGAACGAAACGCCCAAAGTCCTGCAGAGCAACGAGAGCGCCGCGTTCATCCTCCAATGCCTTGAAAACGAAACGACCGAAGAAGAGATCGTCAAAAAAATGCTCGAAGTGTACGACGCGCCCGCCGAAGTGCTTGGAAAAGACGTTCACCGCGTGATCGAAACGCTGAAAAGCGCCGGCGCGATCGAGGACTGACGGCTGTATGAGTGCGATCGGTGAAACGGATAATCCGCTCATCACGTACGAGCAGCAGCTGTCCTCCGCGGGCGTGATCGTGAGTCCGAACGTCGGCTCGAGTATGCGTCCGCTGATCCGGCAGGGAAAGGATCTGATGGTGATCCGCCCGCGCCCCGAAAAGCTCAGGCGGTACGACGCCGTGCTTTACAAACGCGGGTCGAAATATATCCTTCACAGGATCCTGCGCGTCGGAAAGGACGGCTACGTCATCTGCGGCGACAACTGCTTGAGGCGCGAATTCGATATCACGGACGACAAGATCATCGGGATCCTGACGGCGGTGCTCCGGAACGGCAAAAAGGAGATCCGCACGGACGGTTTCCGCTGCCGCCTGTACGCGCACATTTGGTGCGATTTCTTCCCGGTGCGCGTCGCGATCCTGTATACAGGACGCCTTTTCCGCGCGTTTCTGCGCAAAATCGGCGTTAAAAAAGTCAAAAAAGACCCCGAAAACGACTGAAAGGGAACGATTATGCTGCTATTTTACATCCGCCACGGCGACCCGAATTACCACCCCGACGAACTGACCCCGCTCGGAAAGAAGCAGGCTGAGGCGGTCGCCAAGCGCCTTTCCTTATACGGCGTCGACAAGGTCTACGCCTCGTCCTCCAACAGAGCGCAGCAGACGGCGAAGCCGACCTGTGAAATACTGAAGCTTCAGCCCGAGATCGTGCCGTTCGCGTCCGAGGACTACGCGTGGCACGAATTCACGTTCATAAGACCCGACGGCAGACGCAGCTGGTGCTTCGCGGAGCCCGAGTACGCAGTCCGCTTCAACGATCCGCGCATCTGGGCGCTCGGCAGGGACTGGTACCGCGACGAATGCTTCAAGGACGATCTCAATTTCGGCAGCGGGCAGGAAAGAGTCCAGACCGCCGTCGACGAATTCATGAAAAATCTCGGCTACGAACACGTTCTTGAACGAAACGGCTACAAAGCCGTTGCGCCGAACGAAAAGCGCGTCGCGCTTTTCGCGCACGAAGGATTCGGCAAGATCTTCATGAGCTGCCTGCTCGACGTCCCCTATCCTATGTTCTGCTCGCGCTTCGAGATGAGCCATTCGGGGATGACCGTCATCGAGTTCAAGGATCGCGGCGACGAATTGATCTACCCGAAGGTCCTCACCTACGCAAGCGATTCGCACCTCTACCGCGAGGGTCTTCCGACCAATTATCAGAACAGGATCCGTTTTTGATATGATCTACTACGTTGACGGCATCGGCGGCAGCGACCGAAACGACGGACTTTCGGAAAAAAGCGCCGTAAAAAGCTGCCGATCTTTGAAAATCCTGCCCGGCGACACGGTTCTTTTCCGCCGCGGGAGCCGCTTCCGCGATACTCTTGACGTTCCGGGCGGCACCGAGGGAAATCCGACCCGGATCGGCGCCTTTGGCGACGGGAATCTGCCCGTTTTCAACGCGGGCATCGACCTCTCGTCCCCCGACGATTGGGAAAATCCCGGCAAAAATATATGGAAATGCCGCAAAAAAGTCAAGGGCGACGTCGGCAATCTGATCCTTGAAAGCGGCGCGCCGACGACCTACCGCTGGTCTTTGGACGAGCTTTCCTGCGTCGGCGATTTCTACACCGCGATCACCGAAGAATCCGACAAAAACGGCGGCGTACCGTCCGATTTATACGTTTACTGCGATCAAAATCCCGTAAAATCGTTTGGATACATCGAAGCGGCGCACTACAACAAAAGGCGCCTTCTTCGGCTTGAGAGCGATCTTGAGATCGAAAATCTGCGCTTTGAAAACAGCGGCGTACACGCTTTGCAGGGATCGGGCGACCGCATAACGATCCGCGGGTGCGAATTTGAAAACATCGGCGGCTGCGCGTGGAGCTTGTCCCTGAAGATCCGCCTCGGCAACTGCATCGAGATCTGGGATCACGGTAACGATCTGACCGTTGAAAACTGCGTTTTCAGAAACGTGTACGATTCGTGCGTGACGCATCAGGGCGGCAAAAACGTTGTCGCCGGCGAGCGGCTGATTTGTAAAAACAACGTCTTTGATACCTACGGAATGGCGGCGTTTGAGTACCGCGACCGTATGCCTATTGCTTCGGAATTTACGGGCAATACGTGCAGGAACGCGGGGTGCGGCTTTGCGATGCACGGCGAGAATTTGCCGCGCAAGTCGGAGATCTGGCCGCAGCCGATGGGGCATCATCTGTTTTTGTGGCGGATCGAGCGGGGAACGGAGGGCGGCTCGCTTCTTGTCAAAGATAACGATTTCGGACCGGCACCGGTCGGTGCCGCGGTCTATTCGATCATATCAAAGGAAGCGGAGGAACAGATCACTTTTCAAAATAACCGCTACGACACGAAAAATCCCTCGCTTCTCGTCCGCTTCAACGGTGAAAATTATACCGTTTTGCCGGAAAATATGCAATAAAAAAAGAACCCGCTGGGTTCTTTTTTTATTGATATGGCTTTGGATTGTCCGTAAGACCGAGCAGGTAATCGACCGAAGTTTTGTAGAATCTTGCAAGGGCGATCAAAGCGTCGATCGGAACCTGCCGCTGACCGTTTTCGTACTGCGAGTAGGTGTTCTGCCCTACATGCAGGATCGCGGCGACGTCCTTCTGCCGCAGATTTGCGTCCTCTCTTAAATCTCTCAGTCTCATAAATCCCTTTTTTATTTTATTATACAATATCTCGCATTGAGATATTGACAAATATCTCAAATTGTGATATAATTTCAAAAAAAGAAAGGAATTCATTGAAAATATGGAAAATATGCCGATTCATGACGCGTATGCAAGCCAAAAAATGCGTCTCAAACGCGCACTCGCAAGCGGATTCTATTTTGAAGCAATCGTGATCGAATACGCAATATTTGAAGACAGAAGCGAATCTGCGCTTCGTCACGCCGGCTTAAAAACGACTGATTCCAAAGGATACCCGAAGTCACTGAATAATAAGCTCAATATCATCAACGACAGCAAACAATTTCAAGATTCTTTTTCAAAAAAGCGACTTTCGCGCGAATTGATAGAACAAATCAGAACTTGGAAAGAACAACGGGATGATATTATCCATAAATTGATGAAGATGGCTCCGGATATTGATAAAGTTGAAAAGGTTGCAAGAGACGGTAACGATCTTGTTATTCTTTTTGATAATAAAGTAAAGTCTGTAAATAACAGACACGACAAAGAAAGGAAGATCAGCGAAAATGGGTAAAATTGTCTGCGAAGCTTGCGGAAGCAACGACTTAATCAAAAAGGACGGCGTGTTCGTCTGCCAATTCTGCGGAATGAAATATACTGCGGACGAGGTCAAAAAGATGGCGATTGAAGGGAAGGTCGACGTTTCGGGCAGTACGGTCAAGGTCGACCAGACCGAAAAATTGGAAAAACTCTACCAGCTTGCGAGAAGAGCGCGGGACGAAAATAACTCGGATAAGGCCGAGGAATATTATAGTCAGGTGCTTCAAGAGGATCCGAACAGCTGGGAAGCCAACTTTTTCACTGTGTATTATCAGAGTATGAACTGCAAAATCGCAGGGATTACCACCGCCGCGAATCGTCTCAACAATTGCCTGACGTCCGTATTCACCTTGATCTATGACGGAGACATGGGAGATTACGAAAGAGAAGCAACGGTAACGATGGTTGCTCGATATGTTTCCAACATATCTAACCTGTTTTTTGTGTCGGCAAAGGATAATATTTCCAATACATCGTATGATATTCTCAAAAAATATATTTGTGAAGCAGCAGAACGATGCGATGCTGCGATCAATTTGGTAAGGAATTGTGGAGACAAGATCATTCAGTTTTTTGGCGACGGGTACGGCAAGAATATAGCGGCGCCGTTGTGGGATATCGGAAACGAATTGTCGGCAAATTGGATTCATTGGATTGGATCAAGTTTAACCGGTGAATGGGCCAAAGAATACAGAAATCGTTCAATCGAGAAAATAAAAGGATATAGCCAGAAAATCTCAAAATACGACGCTACATTGGGGCAAAGAGAATATGATGTTGGCAGTATGACATCCGAACGGGCGAAAGTCGCTTGTATTGTAGGTTTCGTCTTTTTTGCCATTCTTTTTGTAGTTGTTACTGTGTTAGCTGAATATTGGTAACAAAAAAGGAGCCGATGGCTCCTTTTTTGTTTATCAGACGGCTTTCAGCAGCGTCATAAACGCGATGAGAATGATCAGGAAAGCGAAATTGAAAGCGGAGAATTTGAGGACGTAGGGAAGCGCTTTGCCGGGGTTATGCTTGACGTACTCGCGGAAGGTGATGATGCTCGCGAGCGAAGCGATCAGCGTTCCCACGCCGCCGATATTCACGCCGACGAGAAGATCCGCGTAATTGTCCGTGAACTGCGACAAGAGGATCGCCGACGGCACGTTGCTGATGCACTGGCAGCAGAGCGTACTGAAAAGAAGCGTATTCTTTTCAAGAAGCCATCCGAAAAACGCACGCACCGGCGCCAAACGCGCCATATTGCTCGAAAATACGAAGAAAAACGCGAACGTCAGAAGAAGCGGATAGTCGACCTCGGCGAGCGCTTTTCTGTCCATAAACAGAAGCACGAGAGGGATCACGATCAGTCCCACCCAGTAGGGGATCCCGCGAAAGACGATCACGATTGCAAGCGCGAACAAAACGAGGTAAACCGACGTGCGCGGCGTCGAAAGATGCACGGGCTCGCTCTTGATCTCCAAGGGCTCGGGTTTCACGAACACGATCGCGGCGAGCGTGATCAAAGCGATCGAAAGCGCGAAAGGCGGCGCCATGATCTTCATGAATTCGAGATTCGGGATCGAAAATTTCGAATAAAGGAATAGGTTCTGCGGATTTCCGAAGGGCGTCAGCATACCGCCGAGGTTTGCGGCGATATTCTGCAATATGAACGTGACCGCCATGTATTTTTCCTTGCCCGTGTTCGACAGAACGAGGTAGCCGAGCGGCAGAAAGGTCAGGAGCGCCATATCGTTGGCGATCAGCATAGACCCGATGAACGTGATGTAGACGAGCGCCAGAACGCTCATGCGCGCGTTTTTGAAAACCGCGACGATCCGGCAGGCAAGAACGTAGAAAAAGCGTATGTCCTTGAGGGCGCACACGACGGTGAGCACGCAGAAGAGGCAGGTCAGCGTCTTGAAATCGAAATATCCGAGATACTCTTTGTCAATGGGGATGAACACGCACGAGATCGCCGCCGCCAGAAAGGCGATCAGCATCACGGCGTTCTTCTTCGCAAAAGTCCGAACGGCTGTCATATTTTCTCCGAAATTCGTATTTTGAACAACAGATACACTTATACCACTTTTTCGTGGGAAAGTCAATAGAAAATATGACAAAAATCCCGCCGTTTTCACGGCGGGATTTGGTTATCGGAATTACCGTTTGCCGCATTCTTCGACGATTTTTACGCCTGCGGACGTGCCGATGCGGTCGGCGCCCGCCTTAATCATCGCAAGGGCGT
>JAZLHQ010000059.1:0-14940 GCA_045616925.1 Eubacteriales bacterium
TTTTTTCTGGAAATTCCGAAAAGCCGACGGGCGTTTTCATTGGTGATTTTCAATAATTCTTCCGTTGATACCTCTTTGATCTGCGCGATCCTTTCCGCCGTGCAAAGCGCATAGGAAGATCTGTTGACCTTGCCGCGCATCGGGACAGGCGCCATATAGGGACAATCCGTTTCGATGAGAAGACGCTCGAGCGGTACGGATCTGACGACAGCCGCAAGTCTTTCCGTCTTCGGAAACGTGACGACGCCCGTAAAAGACAGATACCAGCCGCGCCTAAGAAGATCCGACGCCATTTCCCCGCTCCCGCTGTAACAATGGAAAACGCCGCGCACGTTTTTATGGCTGCAGACGAGATCGAACGTATCGCCGTGCGCGTCGCGATCATGTACGATCACGGGCAAGTCCAGTTTTTCGGCGAGCGAAAGCTGCTTGTCAAACCAGATTTTCTGCACTTCTTTCGGAGCGTTTTCTTCCCAATGGTAATCGAGTCCGATCTCCCCGATCGCGACGGCTTTCGGATCTTTAAGCATTCTTTCGATCACGGCAAGCGTTTCGTCCGGATCGCCGCAGTCTGCGCAGTTTTCGGGATGCACACCTAGTGCTGCGTAAAAATTCCCGTGCTTATGCGCAAAAGCGAGCTGACGCTCGGCGGATGCCACGTCAACCGAAACGCCGAGAATGCGGTCAACATCGTTATGGAGCATTTCTTCGATCAGAAGATCGGGATCCGCGCCGTTTTCCGAAAATTTCGGATCGTCGTAATGCGCGTGGGTATCAAACAGTAAACTCATTTTTTCTATTGATTCTCTCTCAGTTTACGCAGAATCTCCGCGAAATAAGGCGGCAGTTCGGACGTAAACAGATATTCTTTTCCCGTGACCGGATGGATAAATCCGATCTGCTTTGCGTGCAGACACTGACCCGCAACGAGCGCTTCGTTCTGCTTTTCTGACTTCGTTCTTCCGCCGCCGTATACGAGATCCCCGTAGAGCGGGTGTCCGATATGCGACATGTGTACGCGGATCTGATGCGTCCTTCCCGTTTCAAGGCGCAGCGAAAGATGCGAGTATGCGCCGAGATCTTCGAGTTTTTCCCAATGCGTAACGGCTTCTTTGCCGCTCTGAACGACCGCCATCCGTTTGCGGTCGACGGGGTGGCGCGCGATCGGCGCGTCGACCGTTCCGCTCAATTCGGACATCTTTCCGTTGACGATCGCTTCGTAGATCCTTTTGCAGGAATGATCCGCGATCTGCTTCGCGAGACTCTGATGCGCGCGGTCGTTTTTGGCAACAATCAGAAGTCCGCTCGTATCCTTGTCGATACGGTGGACGATTCCCGGCCTCAGTTCGCCGTTGATGCCGGAGAGCGAATCGCCGCAATGGTACATCAAAGCGTTTACGAGCGTTCCGCTGTGATTTCCCGGCGCCGGATGGACGACCATTCCCTTCGGTTTGTTGACGACGAGCAGATCACCGTCTTCATAAACGATATCGAGCGGGATGTTTTCGGGCAGGATATCGACGGCGACCGGCTCGCGAAACGTCACGACGATCTCGTCGTCCTCGCCGATGCGGTAGCTTTTCGCGACAGGCTTGCCGTTTACGAGCACAAGTCCGTCTTCGATGGACTTTTGAATAGCGGAACGGGAGAGATCACTCTGCCGTTCCGCTAAAAAACGATCTATTCGCATATCCGCTTCTTCAAGCGTGGGAATATAAATCATACTTCGTTCTGATCCTTGTTTTCGGTTTCTTCTTCGAGCAAAGAGGAGTCAGTTTCTGAAAGATCGTCCGCGATCACTTCGGTGTATTCGATCTTCGGCTTTTTCGCCTCGATGATCTCGAGCCGGATATAGAAGATCAGCAGAAGCCCGACGCCTACGCAAACGAGGGCGTCCGCCACGTTGAAGATCCACATCCAAAGATTCGGAAAAGCGCAGAAGTCGATAAAATCAACGACTTCTCCGTTTCCGATTTCGCTGCCGTAGAATGTACGGTCGATCATATTGCCGATCCCGCCGCCGATGATAACGGCGATCGGGAATCCGATCGTTTTGCTGAGTTTTTTGCTGTTTACGAAGAGAAAGATCATAAACACAAGGATCGCAACGACCGACAACAGCATAAAAATCCAGCGCGAACCCGCCATACTGCCGAACGCGGCACCCGGATTGCGGATATAAGTCAGATTGAAAACGCCTTTGACGAGCGGTATGCTCTCTCCGATCTCCATATTCCGCATAACCGCCTGCTTGGTCAGAAAATCAAGCAGGACGGCAGCGGCAATCACAAGAGCGTAGATAAAGATCATCATAAACCGAGAACGCGCTTGCAGCGCGGGCAAACGCAGCCCTCGCCGTCGGCAACGGTTTCGGTGCTGAACATCCAGCAGCGGTCGCAGCGCTCGCCTTCTGCGGCGGATACGACGACCGCGACCTTAGCGCCTTCTTCAAAGAACGCGTTTGCGGGAGCGTCGTTGTCGGAGATCTCGACCTGCGACGTGATGAAGATCGTCGGAAGCTCGCTTCTGAAGGAATCGAGCAGCGCGTAGGTCTCGCCCTTTGCATATACGGTTACTTTCGCGTCGAGAGACTTACCGATCAGTTTATCGGCACGTGCGACCTCGAGTGCTTTCATGACGTCGTCGCGCAGTTCAAAGAGCTTGTCGTAATGCGTTTCGATCTTTTCGAAATCGTAAGCCTTCATCACTTCGGGCATCTTGTTGAGCATGACGTGACGCTTGTCCTCGTCCTTTGAATGCGGCATCGCGGTCCAGATCTCGTTCGAAGTGAACGCAAGGATCGGAGCGATCAGACGCGTCAGAGCCGAAAGGATCAGATACATCGCGGTCTGCACGGAGCGGCGCTCATAGGACGAAGCGCCTTCAACGTAGGCTCTGTCCTTCGTGATGTCGATATAGAGCTTCGACATATCGAGCGTACAGAAGTTATTGATCGCGTGATAGATGAGGTGGAATTCGTAATGATCGTAAGCCGAGCGTACTTCTTCGATCAGCTTATTGAGGCGGCAGAGTGCCCATTTGTCGATATCGAAGAGTTTGTCAAGGTCGACCATATCCGTATCCGGATTGAAATCTTCGATATTGGCAAGAATGATTCTTGCGGTATTTCGGATCTTGCGGTAAGATTCGGACAGCTGTTTGAAGATCGGATCCGAAACGCGGACGTCGACCTGATAATCTGCGGACGCGACCCACAGACGAACGAGATCCGCGCCGTACTTCTTGATCATATCTTCGGGCAGAATGACGTTGCCGATGGATTTGTGCATCGCTTTACCTTCGCCGTCAACGACCCAGCCGTGCGTCAGAACGTTCTTATAGGGAGCGCCCTGCCCTTTGGCTGCGACTGCGGTCAGCATCGAGGACTGGAACCATCCGCGGTACTGGTCTGCACCCTCAAGGTAGAGGTCTGCTGGCCAACGCATACCCTTTTTGTCCTCAAGCGTGAAGAAATGGGTCGAACCGGAGTCAAACCAGCCGTCGAGCGTATTGGTTTCTTTCGTAAACGTCTTGCCGCCGCAGAAGGGGCAGACGAAGCCTTCGGGAAGAAGCTCTTCGGCGGTCATTTCAAACCACGCGTTCGAGCCGACTTTTCCGAAGATCTCGGAGATCTTCGCGATCGTTTCGTCGGTGCAGATCTCTTTGCCGCAATCGGCGCAGTAGAAGACGGCGATCGGCAGACCCCAGTGGCGCTGACGGGAAATACACCAGTCCGCGCGCTCTTCGATCATCTGCTTCATGCGCTCGCATCCCCATGCGGGCATCCAGTTGACGTTGTCGCAAGCTTTGACCGCCTCGTCCTTGAACGCAGCGACGGAGCAGAACCACTGCGGCGTTGCGCGGAAGATGATCGGATTCTTGCATCTCCAGCAGTGCGGATACTGATGCTTGATCTTTTCGTATGCGAGAAGCGCGCCGCTTTCCTGCATATCGTTGAAAATCGCGATATTGGAGGCGTCGTAACGCAGACCCGCGTATTTGCCGGCGTCCGCGGTCTGATAGCCGTGGTCGTCGACGGGAACGATGACGTCGATGCCGTAGCGCTTCGAGGTGACGAAGTCGTCCGCGCCAAAGCCGCCCGCAGTATGTACGCAGCCCGTACCGGAGTCCATCGTAACGTAATCCGCGCAGCAGACGAGGGATTTACGGTCGAGAAACGGATGCTGTGCCGTCATATATTCGAACTCAGTGCCGTTCATTTCGGCGATCAGTTTGTATTCGGAAATGCCTGCGGACGCGAACGTCTTGTCGGCAAGAGCGACTGCGAGAATGTAATTCTCGTCACCTGCGGAATAGATGCCGTATTTCTCGTCGGCGTTGAGAGCGATCGCCTGGTTGCCGGGGAGCGTCCAGATCGTCGTCGTCCAGATCACGAAATACGTCTTCGAAAGATCGCAGACGGAGGCAAGTTTGCCCTTATCGTCGGCAACTTTGAACTTGACGTAAACGGACGTGCAGGGATCCTCCGCATACTCGATCTCGGCTTCCGCGAGAGCGGTCTCGCAGGTCGGGCACCAGTAAACGGGCTTCATTCCCTTGTAGATATAGCCCTTCTTGAACATTTCGCCGAAGACTTTGACTTCTCTTGCCTCGAATTCGGGCTTCATCGTAAGATAGGGGTCGTCCCAATCGGCAAGCACGCCGAGACGCTTGAAGGAATCCATCTGAAGATTGACGTACTTATAAGCAAACTTTTCGCACGCGCTTCTGAATTCCGGAATGGACATCTTTTTTCTGTCGATCTTGCTCTGCTTGATGATCGCGGATTCGATCGGCATTCCGTGGTTATCCCAACCGGGCGTATAGGGGACGCGATAGCCTTCCATCATCTTGGAACGGTTGATAAAATCCTTGAGGATCTTATTCATCGCGGTTCCCATGTGGATATTGCCGTTCGAAAAAGGCGGGCCGTCGTGCAGAATAAAGGAAGGACGGTCTTCGTTCTTCTTATTGATCAGATTGTAAAGGTCCAGGGCATTCCATTCCTTGAGCATTTCGGGCTCTCTCTGCGGCAGATTGGCGCGCATGGAAAATTCTGTCTTGGGCAAATTCAGTGTTGCGGTGTAATCCTTAGACATTTATTTTCTCCTTTTATTAGTGTGCTGTTAAGAATCGGACGAAGCGTTCGGATCAGCTCCGCCGAGAATTTCGCGGACGAGTTTTTGCTCCTCGTCGGAAAGCTGTGCCGTCAGCGGATCGACCGCGTCGGCAACCGTATTCTTCCCTTTTTCCGAAGCGTCTTCGCGCTTATCGCCGCCGGCGGACTTTTCCGTCGGGAGCTGCAGAACAGGCTCGCTCTGCGCGCCTTCTCCGTTGAGAATCTGCTCGCCGTCAAATTTTTTGCGGTTCATAACGAGATCTTCAAGCATAGATTCATCCATCTGCTGCAGCTTGACGCCGTTTTCGACTTTCTGCTGCGCGTCTTTGATCTTTTCGGCTTCGCTGACGTCGAACATGATCTGACTGACGGCCTTGGTGACGAGATCCTTTTCGGAAAGCATCCACTGATCTTCGTCCGTGACCTCCGGCGAAATGGATTCGAGATATTCGATATGACGCTGATATTCGTTGAAGATCTTCACCTTGAACTGTGCGACCTGCGTTCTGAGCATCGCGAGCTCCGCGCGCTCCTCTTTGATCTTCGAGCGATAGTCAAGCAGGATCTTATCGCAGTTTTCCTGGGCTGAGCGAAGGATCAGCGCGCTTCTGTCGTTGGCGTCCTTCAGAATACGTGCGCTCGAATTCTGCGCGTTGATGAGCGCGCCCTGTATTGCCGCCTCGGAACGCTTATAAGAATCCAGTTCGTTCTGAATCTCGGACTCGCGTTTCTCGATCTCGTTGTACGCAAGGTAAAGTTCTTTATATTTTTCGATAACGAAAGCAAGATATTCCTCGACCTCTGCGGCGTTATAGCCGTGGAGAGCGCGCTTGAATTCGTGCTTATCAAGTTCATAGGGCGGAAGCAATGTTTTCACCTCTTATCGGATAAACTTTGAGAATTCACAATCCGAAAACGATCATTTCCATGATCACGAGCAAAACGGTCGACGCCATAAAGGGCAGATCGATCGGACCGTCGTCAGGCAAGTCAAACTTGTCGAAAAGCCATCTGACCGGTACGACGATCGGCTCGGAGATATAGTACGCGATCATATAGAGCGTACCGCTCTTCTCTGGATCAAGCCACGAAAGAAAGACACGGATCAGCATCGCCGCTTCGATGGAAGTGACAAGCACCTCCGCGATCGTTTTCAGAATACAGACTGTGATCTCTGCCACAATCGGTCAGCTCCGATCAAAAACTGCCGAAAGAATAATCGGAAGAGGGCGTTTCCTGTGCGTTGTCCGCGTTCTCGCCTTCGGAAGCGGAATCGGCAAGCGCTTCACCGCTCATATTGACGCTGCACGGCGTGATGATATAGGTGTTGGCGGATACGAGCTTGATATCGCCGTCGATGGAATATGCGACACCGTTCAGGAAGTCAACGATTCTGCGCGCGTTGTCCTTATTGGTAGATTCAAGGTTCAGAACGACCGTGCGGTTGTTGAGAAGGTGATCCGCGATCTGACCGACTGCGGAAAAACTCTCCGGCTTGACCACCTTGAGTTCAAGTGCGGAGCTTAAAACGGAAGCAACGCTCTGCTGCTTCGGCTGCGCTGCGGGCGTTTGCTGTGCGGGCTTTTCGGCAGCTGCCGCCTTCGGAGCCGCTTTTTCCTGTTCCTGCACGACGGGTGCCTGCTGAACTTCGTTTTCCTCGGGTACTTCTTCGTCAAAAATGCCTTTTAAAAATCCTTTGAAACCCATAATTTCCTCCAAATTTTGTGTATATTGATTTATTTTTGATTTTCAATCTAATAATCGCGCAGACCGAAGAGTCCGCTTCCGATCCGCACGAGGTTGGATCCCGAGCGCATCGCCGGGATATAACTGTCCGTCATTCCCATCGAGAGGATCGGCTCTTCTTTCGGAAAAAGACGGTCCGCAATACTTTTGGCCGTTTTGAAATACCGTTCGTAGAGCCGGTCGTCGCGGCAATCGGGCGGGATGACCATGATCCCCTTCGCAGCGACGTGCGGAAGCGTTTTCAGAAAAGCAAGAAAGGATTCTGCGTCGTTTTCGGAAATTCCGCCCTTGCTCTCTTCGTTTCCGACGTTGATCTCGATCAGCACCGGCATCGTGATCCCGTGGGCAGACGCCTGTTTTTCGATCTCTTTGGCGAGCTTTTCGGAATCGAGCGAATGGATCATCGACACTTTATCGATGATATATTTGACCTTGTTCGTCTGCAGTCTGCCGATGAAATGGAGTCTGCAGTTTTCAAGATGATAGCGATCGTATTTGGAAAGCAGTTCCTGCACGCGGTTTTCGCCGATGTCTGTAAGTCCCAGATTGTCGATCGCGTAGTTGATCACGTCAACGTCCACCGTTTTGGTTGCGGCGAGAAGCGTTACTTCTCTGCCCGCTTCCGAAACGCTCCGTATATTTTCTCTGACGCGTGAAAAATTGTTTTCAAGAGAACGGACGTCCTCGTCATTCAATGATTTTATCGACATGAAGATCCGACCCTTTCACAATCATGTTATCGTAAAAATTGAGCGCCTGCAAGGTACTGTTTTCGGGGATATTCTGATCGGCAAGGATCAGACCGTCCTTTTCGTAAACGGGATTGATCTGCCTGAACAGAACGCGGTAGCCCATCAGAACGTAAACGCCCTGCACGCCGTCCTTGACGCGCACGGCGGTCTCGGGGATCGCAAATCCCTCGTGACTTTCGTACGTAACTTCCACGTGCTGACTGCGTTCGTACGAGAATCCGTCGGGCTGCAGTTCGCTCGTAAAGACGAGCAGCGCGCTCTCGGCGCCGTACTCAAAGGACATGTGGTAAAGGCGCATCTTGATACCGTCGATCGGCTCGTTCGCAAAAGATACGGTGTAATCCCTGCCGACTAGGTAGTGATTTGCCTGTTCTGCGTCCACTTTACAAACGGCGTACCACGTATAAGTGCGCACGATCTTGCCGAGCTTGTCCGTTTCTTTGTCGTAATTCTCAACGGCGGCGGCAAACTCCGCCGTATCAAGATCCGACAAAGCGGAAACGTCAAAGGCGTTCTCGTAGCCGTCGCAGCCGCGATAGAAATAGCCGGCTTCCGACGCTGTCACCGTTTCGCGCTTTGTCCCCAAAGAATCTATGAGGAGCCTGCGCTCTTCCGAAACGCTCTTCAGCTGCTGTTCGTAGGTCTGCGCAGTAGCGCTTCCCATACGGATATCCCGAAGCGCCAGCAGAACGTTGAGCCTGTACTGCAGATTGCCGATCCGACTGAAAGAATTCTCCTGCCGGAGGCTGTCGATCTCCGATAACGTCTGATCGATCAGTTTCGTCAGTTTCGGCAGCGTGTACATACCTGACTCGTGTATGACGTCCTCACAAAGGCGGATCTTTTCGTCGAGTTTTTCGATTTCTTCTACGGCATCCGCGCGGTCGGAGAACGGATATATGTATGCGATTTCGGCACCCTTTTCGACGCGTTCGCCGTTCGGAACGAGATACAGTACAGTCTTATCCGTAAGATCGTGCTCGATTGCGAATTCGTTGCGCACGATCATGGCGTCCGCCTGATCGGACAAACGGATCGTGATCTTGTCCGGGAACTGCGTCAGATAGCTGCTTTCCGTCTTTTTGATCAGAAAATGTACGATATCGACCAAAAGAACGATTGCGGCGACACCTATCAAAACGAAGAGGAGTACCCTTTTCAGATATACTTTGTCGATTTTCATATCTTACATTATATCCGTTTATCTTAAAATTATCAATAGTTGTAAAAAGTTTTTACATTTTTTTTACATTTCCCGCATTACAAAAACGGTCGGAAAATGTAAAATAAAAAAAAAGAAGGAACTTGCCAAGATGTCCGATCTATTTATCTGCCCGATATGCAGAGAAATATTGCATTCCGATCCCAATCGCGCTTTTTGTGCGTCCGGTCACAGTTTCGACCGCTCGAGATACGGTTACGTCAATCTTCTTCTCTCAAACACGTCCGGCGTGCACGGCGACAACAAACTGATGATCCGCGCGCGCAGGGATTTTCTCGACAGCGGTGCGTACGACGCACTGCGAAAATCGCTGGTCGGGACGCTCGGGAAATACGTTGAGCGCGGCGTGATCCTCGACGCCGGCTGCGGAGAAGGATATTATCTGAGCGGATTTGATCCCGAAAAATACGAATTATTCGGAATTGATATATCTAAAGACGCTCTGATCTATGCCGGCAAGCGCTCGCGCTCCTTGTCGACCGCCGTCGCGAGCGTTTACGATATGCCCGTTGCCGACGAATCGGCAGACGCCGTCCTTTCGGTCTTTTCCCCTTTCAGCGCGAACGAATTTTCACGCGTTCTGAAAGGCGGCGGTTATCTTGTCTCCGTCATTCCCGACGCCGATCATCTGATCGAGTTAAAGCGCGCGATCTACGACGAGGTGTTCGTAAAGGATGAACAAAACCCTCAGGTCGAAGGTTTCAGTCTGATCGAAACCGTTCCCGTTTCGGAAAAAGTGCGCCTCGCATCCAACAAGCAGATCATGGATTTGTTCAGCATGACTCCTTATTTCTACCGCACGTCCGATCACGACAAGGAAAAGCTTGCAAACCTTAACGAGCTGACGGTTTCCGCGAAATTCAAGATCTACGTTTATCAAAAATAGCAGCAGGTTTTCCCTGCTCCCGTTTTTTATTCGATGAACATCGCGTCGCCGAATGAGAAGAAGCGATATTTCTTTTCGACGGCTTCCCGATAGACGTCGAGCATGAATTCACGGGTGGAGAGCGCAGAAACCAGCATCAGAAGCGTGCTTTCCGGCAAATGGAAATTCGTGATGAGTGCGTCAGTCGCCTTGAATTTATATCCCGGATAGATGAAGATCTGCGTATCGTCGTGCATCGGATGCACGATTCCGTTTTCGTCCGAAGCACTCTCAACGACTCTGCACGACGTCGTACCGACGCATACGATCCGCCCGCCGTTTTTGCGTGCGCGGTTGATGCGCGCGGCGGCGTCCTCGGTCACGGAAAAATATTCGCTGTGCATCAGATGATCGGTGATTTTATCCTCTTTGACAGGGCGGAAAGTACCGAGGCCGACGTGAAGCATAACGGGTACGACGTCGATTCCCTTCGCGCGGATCTCATCGAGAAGTGCAGGCGTAAAATGAAGTCCTGCGGTCGGAGCGGCAGCGCTGCCGCGCTCGTTGGCGTAAACAGTCTGATAGCTGTCGTTATCTTCAAGCGGCTTTGTGATATAAGGCGGGAGCGGCATCCTGCCGACCTCGTCAAGAAGCGAATAAATATCGTATTTCGAGTGATCGTAGTCAAAGCGCACGATTCTGTTGCCGTCGTCAAGCACGTCGATCACCTCCGCACGCAGAAGCCCTTCGCCGAATATAATGGTCGTACCGACTTTGGCGCGCTTACCGGGTTTGGCAAGCGTCTCCCATACGTCAAGTTCCCGCTGCCGGAGCATCAGGATCTCCATCGGGATACCGTTGCTCTCCTTGTAGCCGAGAAGGCGCGCGGGAATGACCTTCGAATCGTTGATAACGAGAACGTCTCCGGGGTTGAGATAATCGATCACGTCGTGAAAGATCTTATGTTCGGTCGTTTTCGTACTTCTGTGCGCGATCAGAAGACGGCACTGATCGCGCTCCCTGGAGGGTTCCTGAGCGATCAGTTCTTTCGGAAGATCGTAATAAAAATCTTTCGTTGAAAGATTCGTTGCGCATTTTTCATTGGATATCATAAAAACTCCTTGACAAAGACAGCCAACTGTGGTATACTTTTTCCATTAAAGGATTATACAACATTTCTTTTTGATTTGCAATAGTTTTTTTGAGTTTTACAGAGGTTTTGAGACATGAACAAAAAAATCATTTTCAAAGGATCGGGCGTCGCGCAGATCACTCCCTTCAAAAACGGTAAGGTGGATTATCCCGCGCTTGAAAGAATGCTCGAATTCCAGATCGCCAACAAGACCGACGCCGTCATCATCTGCGGAACGACCGGCGAATGCTCAACACTTTCCGACCGCGAACATAAAAAGGTGATCGAATTTGCGATTGAAAAGGTCAACAAGCGCATTCCCGTGATCGCGGGAACCGGCAGGAACGACACGGATTACGCACTGGAACTCTCAAAATACGCCGCTGACGCGGGCGCGGACCGACTCCTGCTCGTCACGCCTTATTACAATAAAGCTTCCCCAAAGGCTCTCTACCCCCATTTTATGACGGTGGCGGAAGCGGTCGACTGCCCGCAGATCCTTTATAACGTTCCGTCGAGAACGGGATGCAACATCGCGATCTCCACCTACAAGGAACTCGCGAAGCACCCGAACATCGTTGCCGTCAAGGAAGCGACGGGTGATATTTCCGCAACGGCTTCCCTGATCGCCGCGTGCGGTGATGATTTCTCCGTTTACAGCGGCAACGACGATCAGACCGTACCGATCATGGCGCTCGGCGGCGTCGGCGTCATTTCCGTTCTTGCCAACCCGATGCCGAGAGAAACGCACGAGATGTGCGAATTAATGCTCGAAGGCAAAGTGAAGGAGGCTGCGGCGCTCCAGCTCAAGTATCTTGACCTCTGCCACGCTTTGTTCTGCGAAGTCAACCCGATCCCCGGAAAGACCGCGATGGCGGAGCTTGGCTTCTGCTCAAGCGAAATGCGCCTGCCGCTCTGCGAGATGGAAGACAAGAACAAGGAAACGCTTCTTGCCGCTATGCGCGGACTCAATCTGCTGTAATAATCACGGAGCTGCCGCAAACCGGCAGCTCTCTTCAAATCATCCGTTATCTGAAAGGAATGCATTATGTTGAACATTATTATCTGCGGTATTTCGGGAAGAATGGGCAAAGCGACTTACGAAGCGTCGCTTCAGTCGGACAAGTATCGGATCGTCGCGGGTGTCGACCCGTTTCCCTGCGATCTGCCCAATCCCGTCTACAAAAAAATCTCCGAATGTGCCGAAAAAGCGGACGTGATCGTTGATTTTTCCAATCACGCGTCCGTCGGCGACCTCATCGACTACGCGCTTTCAAAGCGTCTTCCCATTGTGATCGCGACCACCGGTCACACGCAAGAAGAACTTGCGCGCATCAAAAAAGCTTCGGAGAGTATCCCCGTCTTCCGTTCGGGCAATATGTCGCTCGGCATCAATCTCATTATGGAGCTTGCCAAGAAGGCGGCGCAGATCCTCGGGGACGACGCCGATATCGAGATCGTCGAAGCGCATCACAACCAGAAACTCGACGCGCCGAGCGGCACCGCTCTGATGATTGCGAACGGCATTTCTTCCGCGCTCGAGGACAAGCCCGCGTACGTTTACGACAGAACGGAACGCCGCGAAAAGCGCCCGAAAAACGAGATCGGCATACATTCGATCCGTGCCGGCACGATCGTCGGCGAGCACAGCGTGATCTTCGGCTGCGAAAACGAAGTCGTCACGATCTCGCACAGCGCACAATCGCGCTCCGTTTTTGCAAACGGTGCTTTGAAGGCCGCCGCTTTCCTCAAGGACAAGCCGGCGGGACTTTACGATATGAGCGATCTTCTGGAGCTTTTCTGATATGACTCTCAAAGAAGACGCGCTTTTTATCGTAAAATCCGCGATTTCCGGCGTCATGCCGGACGCGGCCGTCAGACACGCGCTCCAAAACCGCACGTTCGGTTCAGGGCGATTGATTCTGGTTTCGGTCGGAAAAGCGGGCTACGAAATGGCAAAAACCGCTTCGGAGGTCCTCGGGAGCCGCATCGATCAAGGCATCGTCATCACGAAATACGGCCACGCGAAGGGATCTCTTCCGAAGATCGTGATCCGCGAAGCGGGACACCCGGTGCCGGACGAAAACACGTTTTCGGCAACCGAAGAAGCGCTGCGTATGACCGAAGATCTGACCTCGGCCGATACGGTTTTGTTTCTTTTGTCCGGCGGCGGAAGCGCCCTTTTCGAGAAACCTCTGATCGCGCCGGAAGAATTACGGGAAGTAACCCGTCAGCTTCTTGCTTCGGGTGCAGACATCAAAGAGGTGAACACGATCCGCAAGCGCTTTTCCGCCGTCAAGGGCGGCAGATTCGGAGAGCATTGCCAGCCGGCGAAGGTCTTCTCGATCGTGTTATCGGACGTTATCGGCGATCCGCTCGACGTCATCGCGTCGGGTCCCGCCTACCCCGACAGAAGCACTGCGGAGGATGCGCTCGGAATCGCCGATCGCTGCGGGCTCGTTTTATCGGATAACGCACGTTCCCTTCTTGATACGGAACTCATCAAAGAACTCCCGAACGTCGAAACAATGGTCACGGGAAGCGTGAGAGAGCTCTGCAAAGCTGCCGCGAACGCGTCCCGTATGCTCGGCTACGAACCCGTTGTTCTGACGGATTCCCTTTCGTGCGAAGCGCGGGACGCGGGCATCGTTCTTTCCGGACTTGCCATTGAAAACCGCAGTACCGATCAATCACTCGCCTTCATTATGGGAGGCGAAACTGTCGTGCATCTGACGGGAAGCGGCAAAGGCGGAAGAAATCAGGAGATCGCGCTTGCCGCCGCAAAAGGGATCGCGGAGCTTGAAAATACGGCGATTTTCTCCGTCGGATCCGACGGAACGGACGGTCCGCCCGACGCCGCGGGCGGTTACGTCGATCAGGACGCATACGATAAATTAGCGTCGCGCGGTATCGATCCGGACGACGTTCTTAAGAATAACGACGCCTACACGGCGCTCTCGGCGATCGACTCGCTGATCGTCACGGGGCCGACAGGAACGAACGTCAACGACGTATCCGTTCTGCTCATCAAAAGATAAGGATACAATTATGATTACGGATTCATTTGACAACAAAAGCAAGCCGCTCATAAGTTCTGCCGATTTTTACGGTGAGTCAAAGCACTTGCTTGATATTTGTCTTATCACTTTTTCAAAAGAGATCCACAAATCGATCCTCAACACGTTCAACTGCGAAAAAATCACCGAGATCGACTGCTGCAACGGCAATATTCCGATCTATGCGTTTGAATACGCCGGTCGCAAGATTGCTTTCTATCTCTCAATGATCGGTTCTGCGTGCGCGTCGCAGTGTATGATTGAGGCGAACCATCTGACAGGCGCGAATAAATTCATCTCGTTCGGCTCGTCCGGCAGTCTTGACATTGAAAAGACGCGCGGTCGCTACATTATCCCGACGGACGCCTACCGCGATGAAGGAATGTCCTATCACTACGCACTGCCCGCCGATTACGTCAGGATCAAAAACAGCAGAATCGTCCGGAAAATCTTTGAGGAGATCAAAGTTCCCTTTGTCGAAGGAAAGATCTGGACGACGGACGCAGTCCTGCGCGAAACGGTCGATCAGGCAGCAAAACGCCGCAAAGAGGGTTGTATCGCCGTTGAAATGGAGATCGCAGGACTTGAGACGGTCAGCGATTTCTACGGATTCGATCTGTATCCGTTCATCGTGACGGGCGATGTTCTTTCCGAAGACAGTTACACGGTCGGCGAACTGTCAAACGCCAACCACGACAGAGACAAATTCAGAATCGCGCTTGAAATCGCAAAGCGCGTATAACGAAAAGCCGAAGAGGACTTCGGCGCGTGTTGATAAGGATGTTTTTTGAAGCATTACCGTCACGCGCCGAAAACGATGTATTCCACTGCGTGGAATGTGATGTACGCTTCGTGCGTGATGTTCGCCTCCGGCGAGTGATGTGCCTGCGGGCGTGAGTGGTGGAATACATCACATCACTTTTGCAAAGCAAAAACATCACTATGCCGCAAGGCATAACATCCCTTCCCCGACAGGGCACACATCACTCGGAAATTATATATAATTTCCCTGCTTGCTATGGTATGAGACAAAGATACCCGCTGAAAT
>JAZLHQ010000060.1:0-6439 GCA_045616925.1 Eubacteriales bacterium
TTTCGATTCGTACTACGAGACGCACGAAAGAATGATCAAGGACTATCAGAACCGCGAAAAGTGGAACAGAATGTCCCTCGTCAACATCGCGAAGGCGGGCATTTTCGCCTCCGACAGAGCGATCGGCGAATACGCCGACAACATCTGGCACGTCCACCCCGTCAAAGCGTCAAACAATCCCAAAAACTGAAAATCGGCAGAGCCGGGATCCCCGGCTCTATCTCTTGATAAGGAGCAATATGCTGATCCCCGACGAGCTCGTTTCGGGCATACGCCTGACGAAAACCTCCGAAAAGCAGAAGCACGCCGAACTTTTCGGCGCCTTCGATCACAAGGATACGCTGACCTTTTCGCTCGACGTTCCGACCCCGTTCCACACCTCGTGGGCAAAACTCTGCCTTTGGGACGACGACAGGCAGGAAGAGAAGGATTTCGATTTTTCTTACGGAAACGGATCGTGGATCCTCCGCCTTCCGCTGAAAACGCTCACGAAAGACCAAAACAGCGGCCTTTTCTGGTACAGTATCGTCTTTCTGACGGACTACGGGAAACTGCGCCTGTCCTTCGACGGCGCGTCCTACGAGCCGAAAAAGGGCTATTTCGACGATCCCTTCGACGGCTTCCAGCTGACCGTCTTCGAAGACGGCTTCGAAACGCCCGCCTTTATGAAAGGCGCGCTTATGTACCATATTTTCGTCGACCGTTTCGCGCGCGGCTCGAAAGCCGTGCCCGTAAGGGAGGACGCGGAACTCGAAACGAACTGGGAGCGCGGCAAACTGAAATTCGCGAAGGAGCGCGGCGGATTCATCCGCAACGACCAGTTTTTCGGCGGCACGCTATACGGCGTTGCCGAAAAACTGCCGTATCTGAAATCGCTCGGCGTTTCGGTCATCTATCTGTCGCCGATCTTCGAGGCGGCGTCGAACCATAAATACGACACGGGCAGCTACGAGCGCGTGGACGAAATGTTCGGCGGCGACGAAGCACTCGACGAACTGCTCGAAAAAGCAAAAAAAGAAGGCGTTTCGGTGATCCTCGACGGTGTTTTCAACCATACGGGCAGCGACAGCGTCTATTTCAACAAAACGGGCCGTTACGGAAAAGGCGGCGCGTACAACGATCCCGAAAGCCCCTATTATCCGTGGTATTCCTTCTCGAAATATCCCGACGAGTACCGCTGCTGGTGGGGGATCCCGATCCTGCCCGCTGTCGATACGGCGTCGAAGGATTACGATTCCTTTATCAACGGCGAAAACGGGATCGTAAGAAAATGGCTCCGACGCGGGGTCGCCGGCTGGCGCCTCGACGTCGCGGACGAGCTTGACGAAGGATTTTTGAGGAATCTCAAAAAAGCGGCGCGCCGCGAAAAAAAGGACGCCTACCTGCTCGGCGAAGTGTGGGAGGACGCCTCCCATAAGGTCGCGTACGGCAAACGCCGCGCGTATTTCCGCGGAAACGAACTCGACGGCGTGATGAATTACCCGCTCAAAAACGCGATCATCGCCTTTCTGCGCGAGAAAAACAGCGAAAATCTGAAAAGAACGGCACTCTCCCTCTATTCTCACTATCCGAAAGCGGTCAGCGATACGCTGATGAACTTCCTCGGCACGCACGATACCCCGAGAATCCTCACGGAACTCGGCGGCAGAAGCCCCGCAGGCTATACGCAGACCGAGCTTTCGGAAATGCGGATGACCCCGTCGGAACTGCGGCGCGGCAAGGAGCTTCTGAAGCTCGCCTACCTCCTGCTCATAACGTTCCCCGGCGCGCCGTGCATCTATTACGCGGACGAAGCGGGGATGGAAGGCTATTCCGATCCCTTCAACAGACGCACGTTCCCGTGGGGAAACGAGGACGAAGAGCTGCTTTTGTGGTACAGAAAACTCGGCGCCGTGAGGCGCTCGCAAAAAGTCTTCGCCGAAGGCTATATGAAGATCGGAACGGACACGCCCGACGGCGTTTTCACGATCGAAAGATTTGACGACGAAGGCGATCGGATCCTACTTACCGTCAATATGTCGGAAAACGCTTATTCGCTTGACGTCTCGGGCGAGGATCTTCTCGACGGACACAAATACGAAGGCACGGTCACGATCCCGCCGAAAAATGCACTATTTTGTAAATTGTATTGAAATAATCGCTTTTCCCGCTTGCAATCCGACCGAAAGTGTAGTAAAATAAACCAATAAAAGAAATGAGAGGAACTGTTTTTATGAAAAAACTGATCGTATATCTCTTGCTCGTCTCGACGCTCCTGTCCGTTGTTTTCCTCGTATCCTGCTCGAAAACGCAGAATAAGGAAGAGGAAGTGACCGTCGACGAAGTGAAGATCAAAGTCTTCAAGGCGGGAAGAGCCGCCTGCCTCGTTCTGCGTTCCGGTGATCACACGGTCATCGTCGATACGGCAACGGACGATAAAGCGGAGAAGATTTTAAGCTACCTGACCGAAAAAGGCATCACGAAGGTCGACGCGATCGTGATCACGTCGCTCAGCAAGAAGCACCTCGGCTGCCTGCCCGCGATCCTCAACGCCGTCAGCGTCGAGAACGTCTATATCCCTTCCTACGACAAAACGAGCAACAACGTCACCGCGATGAACAACGCTCTCAGTAAGGCAAATATCGAAGCGAAAGCGATCGACGCCGACGAGACGCTGACGTTCGGAAAGATGACCCTTGACCTTTTCGCGCCGACGAAGAATTACGCGACTGCCGCCGACATCAACGACGAGGGCAACTCCGTCGTCGTCGGCATCAACGGAGGAAAGCAGAAGGTTCTTTACACGAGCCGCATCGCGGGCGAGCGCGTCACGGAAGTGATCAAACAGCTCGACGGCAAGACCTACGACGCGATGATCGTCCCGAACTTCGGTATCTACGATACGAATCTTCCCGCGCTTCTCGAAGCGGTCAAGCCGACCTACGCCGTCGTTATCGCGTCTGCGAACAATCCCGTCGCGAACGCGACTGCCGCCGCAGTCCTTGCGGGAGGTGTCTCGGAGAACCACTTCTTCAATACGATGAACGGCAGCGTGGAAATGACCCTTGCCGACGCGTTTGAGATCAAACAGTAATCGAAATAAGAAAAGGAACCTGCCGCGGCAGGTTCCTTTTCTTGTGCGTATGATTACTCGTGCAGGCAGGGATAGCCGGCTTTTTCGTGCGCGTCGAGAAGCTCGTCGCAGAGGGCGACGATCTCGTCGGTCGAAAGAACGGCCGCCGTGTGCGGATCCATCATCGCCGCCTGATAGACGGTCTTGCGATCACCGGTGTGAGCAGCCTCGATCGTCAGCATCTGCGCGTAGACGTTCGATGCGTTCATCGCCGCGAGCTGAAGGGGAAGATCGCCGACGTAAGTCGGATGGATGCCGGCGCGGTCGACGAGGCAGGGAACCTCGACGCACGCGTCTGCGGGCAGATTGGAGATCAGACCGTTGTTGATGACGTTGCCGCCGATCTTGTAGGGCTGATCGTTGATGATCGCGTTCATAATGTGGGAGGCGTACTCACGGGAACGGACGTGCTCGACGTTGCCGCCTGCCATGATCTCTTCCTTCTGCTTTTCCCACTTTTCGATCTGTTTCACACATCTGCGCGGATACTCGTCGAGCGGGATGTTGAATTTTTCGATAAGATCGTCTCTGTTCGGCTTGATGTAAAATGCGTTGTATTCGGCGTTGTGCTCGCTCGATTCGGTGCAGTAGTAGCCGAGCTTGTCGATGTAGTCAAATCTGACCATATCGCCGTGCTTTTCGTTTGCGTTCTTCTCTTTGGCGCGGCGGCGGATCTCGGGATAGAGGTCGTTTCCGTTTTTGTCCTTGACGTCGAGAAGCCATGCCATGTGGTTGATGCCGGCGATCGTTTCGGTGCGTCCTTCGAGTTTGTCTTCCATATCGAGCGCCTTGAAGAGCTTCTTCGTGCAGACCTGCACGCTGTGGCAGAGACCGACCGTCTTGACCTTCGTATAGCGCTGCATATAGCCGGTGATCATCGCCATCGGGTTCGTGTAGTTCAAAAACCACGCGTCGGGGCAGACCTCTTCCATATCGCGTGCAAAGCCCTTGAGGACCTGGATCGTGCGCAGAGCGCGCATGATGCCGCCGATGCCGAGCGTGTCGCCGATCGTCTGTTTGACGCCGTATTTCTTGGGAATTTCAAAATCAATGATCGTGCAGGGATCGTAAAGACCTACCTGAATCGAGTTGACGACGAAGTCGGCACCCCGGAGAGCATCCTTGCGGTTTTCGACGCCGAGATACTTCTTGACGGTCGCGCGGCCTTCGTTGATCGATTTGTTCATCGCCGAGATGAGCAGAAAGGATTCTTCGAGGCGCTGTTCGTTGATGTCGTAGAGCGCGATCTCCATATCGTGGAAGGAATCGCAAAGCATCGTGTCTCCGACGACGTTTTTCGTAAAGACCGTGCTTCCGGCACCCATGATTGTCAGTTTCATTGTATATCCTCCTAAAAAATATTGTCAAAGTTTGATCGTTTTGAAATCTCCGATGCGGGAAAGGATCTTGCCTTCGCGCTCCTGGCAGGAGAGCATCAGCACCTGATAGCGCTTGCCCGCAAGCTCGCAGATGAGATCGAGTACGGCTTCAAGACGCTGATCGTCCATTCTGCCGAACGCCTCGTCGAGAATGATCGGCGGATCGGCGGCAAGATAGAGTTCGGGAATGAGCGCAAGCCGCAGGCTGATGTATGCCATATCGGAAGTACCGGCGCTCATATCGGAGAAATCGACGTCCTTGATACCGCTGACGCTCTTGATCGCGCGCTTTTCACCTTCAAAGACGAGTTTTTCGTAGCGCTGCGCGCTCACGCGCCGAACGATCTGTCCCGCGCGCTCTTCGACGGCGGGAATCATATTGGAAATGCGTTCCGCTTTCGCTTCTTCAAGCAGCGTACGCGCCGATCTCGTCGCTTCGAGTTTTGCCTGCAGAGCGATGCGTTCCTTCTGCAGATCGGAGATCGCTTCGAGGATTTCAGCGGGCGCGAGCGCCCCTTCGACGTTCGCGCGTTCGAGCTGCGCGTCGCTCAAGGTGTTTTCGAGGCGGGAAACGTCCTTTTTCAGTTCGTCAACGCGCGCTTCGGAGCGGGCGAGCAGATGGTCGGGAAGGGCAGCGTAGAAGGTATATGCGGCAAGTTCCTTTTCAACGCCCTCGCGCGTGTAGGAAGAAAGCGGCGCCGACGCGCTGTCGTAATCCTTCTGCGCGTCGATCACGCGGTCGATGAGGAAGTTTTCCTGCGAGAGAAATTCGCGCACGCGGCTCGAAAGGATCTGCGCGTTTTCAATGTGCGAGGAGCGCTCGTCGAATTCCTGTCCCCACGCATCGAAGAGTTCGCGGATTGTTTCGCGGCTCTTCTGGACGTTTTCGCCGAGTTCGTCCTTTCTGCGGTCGAGATCTGCGAGTTCCGCGCTGACCGCCTTCGGATCGGGATGTCCCTCAAGGACCTTCTGACGGGCGTTTTCCGCCTCCTCACGCTCTTTTTCGTTCGAGAGGACGTCACGGTTCTTCTGCGCGATCAGCGAGAGAACGATCGAAAAAACGAAGATCAGAACGGCGAACAGGAGGATGACGAAGCCGAAATGGTAAAGCGTGTAATCACCGATGCCGATATACCGCTCCTTGCCGGAGGGAAGGATCAGAAGAACGGCGCCGAGGACGGTGAACAGGATCGAGAAGATCCAGAAAACGATCGAGAATTTACCGCCGATCGACGAATTGCGTTTCGCGTCCGCGACGTCGACCTTCGAATAAACGGGGTAGATCTTGCGCGGCGCGTCCTCGCCGGGGATCTCGGAGAGGGCGGATTCAAGCTCCTGCCGGCGATTCTCGATCTTCGCGAGTTCCTCGCCGCTCTTGACGATCGTATCCGAAGCCTTCGTGAGCGTCTTCTCGTAATTTTCGTCCGGCAGACCGATCTTGCCCGAACGGAACGAGGCCTCGTGCGCCTCTTTTTCGCCGAGCGCCGATTCGAGTACCGATTTCTTTTCGTCGAGCTCGTCGAGCGCGCCGAGGACGCGGATCGCGTGCGTCTTTTTGACGCACGCCTCTTCTTTCTGGAGTTCTTCGCGTTTTTCACGGAGTTCGTTTTCGACTTCTTCGATCATCTGCCCTTTGCAGACCTGCGAAAGCACGCTGCGCTTCGCGTCCGAAAGGACCGAGCTCTTCTGATCGATCTTTTCGCCGATTGTGCGGATCTGTTCTCCGATCTTTTCTTCTTCGTGCGAAAGATGCGTGATCACGGTCACGGGATCGCGGCGTTCGGAGCCGGACAGAACGAGATTTTCGATCGCCTTGCGCGCGTCTGCCGCGCTCGAGAGCGACAGGTCGCACTGCGGAACGAGCGCCGTTTCGGAAAAGAGGGAAACGTTCACGCCGAGCAGGGAGCGTCCGACGCTCACCTCATCGTCGAGCGGGAGCAGCTCCTCG
>JAZLHQ010000061.1:0-6813 GCA_045616925.1 Eubacteriales bacterium
CCGGAGCTTCTGCCGCTTATAGCGGTAGGATTCGTCGGAAGCGGCTCTGAAAAGTTCGGATTCGACGACGAATTTTCGCGCGATCACGATTTCGAGGCGGGATTCGCGATCTTTCTGCCCGACGAAGACCTCGTCGATTCGCGCACGGAATTCAGACTTGAACGCGCGTACGCGAAACTGCCGAAGGAATTTATGGGCGTCAGGCGCCCGCTTCTCTCCCCCGTCGGCGGCAATCGCTGCGGGCCTATCCGCACGTCGGATTTTTACTTACAGAAAACGGGCTTCAAAAACGGAGATCCCGATCTCAAAGCGTGGCTGACGATCCCCGATCACGCGCTCGCGGAAGCCGTGAACGGCGAAGTGTTTTACGACGGATACGGCGAGTTTTCAAAGATCCGCGAAAATCTTTCGCGTATGCCGGACGACGTTTTCAGAAAACGTCTGGCGGGCAATCTTCTCGTGATGGCACAGTCGGGGCAGTACAATTACACGCGGTGCTTATCGCACGGCGAATACGAAGCTGCGGCGCTCTCTTGCCGCGAGTTCGTATGGGCAGCGATCCGTGCGGTCTTTCTGCTGAACGGAAAATATGCTCCCTATTATAAATGGTGCTTCCGGGCACTGCGAAACCTCGGCGAAAACGAGTTGGCGGATCTCTTATCGGAGATCCTACTTACCGATTTCCGCGACGGCGAAAAGCTCTCCGCGAAATATGACGCAATTGAAAGCGCGGCTTCCCTTGTGATCACGAAGCTGCAGGACAAAGGGCTTACGAAAGCCGTCTGCGGCGATCTTGAGAAGCACGCCTACTCGGTCAATGATTCCATCAAAGATGCCGAGATCAGAAATCTCCATATTCTGGTCAGCATATAAATTTAATTTTTATTATTCCAGGAGGATAAAGACATGAAAAAATGGAAATGCACAATCTGCGGAGAGATCGTTGAAAGCGAGACCCGCTCCGACGTCTGCCCGCTCTGCAAAGCGCCCGGCGAGAAGTTCGTCGAAGTGAAGGAAGAGGAGCTCGTCTGGGCTTCCGAGCACGTCGTCGGCGTCGCGAAGGACGCTCCCGAAGAGATCAAGGAAGGTCTTCGCGCGAACTTCAACGGTGAATGCACCGAGGTCGGTATGTATCTCGCCATGGCGCGCGTTGCCGCAAGAGAGGGATATCCCGAGATCGCCATGTACTGGGAAAAGGCAGCTTTTGAGGAAGCAGAACACGCTTCCAAGTTTGCCGAACTTCTCGGTGAGGTCGTTTTCGACTCCACGAAGAAGAATCTCGAAGTCCGCGTTGCTGCCGAGAACGGTGCGACCGCGGGCAAGACCGAGCTCGCCAAAATGGCGAAGGCCGCAAATCTCGACGCCATCCACGACACCGTTCACGAAATGGCAAGAGATGAAGCCCGTCACGGCAAGGCGTTTGCAGGTCTTCTCAAGAGATATTTCGGTTGATTTCATACAAAGCAGGCGCGGACGTGTTCCGCGTCTGTTTTTTATTCCGTTCCCTCTTGACTTTATTCGCGTTTCATTATATAATGTCGTAAGGTTACGAAAGTGAGGTTTTTCGGATGATTCACGAAAAGAAAGCCGTTATTGACGGTATTCTTGCAAATAAACTGATCGTTATTATAAGAGGCGTCACGGGGGACGACCTTATGAAGGTCGTCGGGGCGCTTTACGGCGCGGGCGTCAGGTGCGCAGAGATCACTTTTGACCGCAGCGGCAAAATCTCGGACGCGGAGACCGCGGGCAATATTTCCGCCGTTATAGGTGAATACGGCGACAGAATGTTCATAGGCGCGGGCACCGTCATGAGCGCACAGCAGGTGCGGCTCGCGCGTCAGGCGGGCGCCGAATTCATCATCTCGCCCGACACCTGCAAGACGGTCATCAAGGAAACGCTCCGCTCGGGGCTCGTCTCGATCCCTGGCGCGCTGACGCCGACGGAAGTGTCGAAAGCGCACCGCCTCGGCGCGGATTTCGTCAAGCTCTTCCCCTGCGGCGATTTTTCGCCCTCTTACCTCAAGGCGCTGGCGGCGCCGCTCTCCGACGTACGCTTCCTCGCCGTCGGCGGGATCACGCCGGACAATCTCGAAAGCTATCAAAAGGCGGGAGCGCTCGGATTCGGCGTTTCCGGGTCGATCATCGACAAAAACGCGATCGAAAACAAGGATTTTGAAAAGATCGGTGCGCTCGCGGGGAAATTCCTCGAAAAGCTCAACTGAGTTTTTGTGAAAATCGGTGAAAATTCCGCCCGGTTTCCGGGTAAAATTTTCTCAAAAAATACGGCGGCGGGTGTTGACAATCCGCCGCCGCTGTGCTATAATACTGCCAATGAGATCTTTAAGTCGATACAGAGAGATCGGCAAGATTGAGAATATTGAGCGGGGTGTAGTCATACCCCTCCGCTTCGTGTGCTTGAACCTTGCCGGACGCAAGGTTTTTTCATTTCTGCGGAGGATATTATGACCGTTTTCAAGAAAGACAAGAATATACGGATCGTCGGCGCCGGATTCATGAACGGCAATATTCCCGACGAAATTCTCCGTTCCGTTCCCTCTCTCCTTCCCTCTGCCACCGACACTTCCTATATCGTATTTCCCGGTTTCTGCGACGTGCACGTGCATTTTCGCGAACCGGGTTTTTCTTATAAAGAAACGATCGCGACGGGATCGCGGGCGGCTGCGCACGGCGGCTATACCGCCGTCTGCGCGATGCCGAATTTGAGTCCCGTCCCGGATTCGGTCGAAAATCTCAAAATCGAGCAGGAGATCATTGACAAAGACGCGTGCATAAAAGTTTACCCTTACGCGGCGATCACCGTCGGGCAGAAGGGCGAAAAGCTCCTGCCGCTCGAAGAGCTCGCCGATCACGCGATCGCGTTCTCGGACGACGGACACGGCGTTCAATCGGAGGATCTGATGCGTGAAGCGATGACGCGCGCAAAGGCGCTTGACAAGATCATCGTCGCGCACTGCGAGGACAATTCCCTTCTGAGGGGCGGCTATATTCACGACGGGATCTACGCAAAAGCGCACGGTCACAAAGGGATATGCAGCGAGAGCGAGTGGCGTCCGATCGAGCGCGATTTAAGACTTGCGAAAGAAACGGGCTGCCCGTATCACGTCTGCCACATCTCCTGCAGGGAGAGCGTCGAGCTCATCCGGCAGGCAAAAAAAGAGGGCGTCGACGTCACCTGCGAAACGGCGCCGCACTACCTCATACTCGACGAAAACGATCTTTCGGAAGAAGGACGCTTCAAGATGAATCCGCCGCTGCGCTCGAAAGAAGACAGAGAGGCGCTGATCGAGGGCGTTCTCGACGGAACGGTCGATATGATCGCGACCGACCACGCGCCGCACGCGGACGATGAAAAGGCGAAAGGTCTTGCGGGAAGCCCCTTCGGGATCGTCGGGATCGAGACCGCGTTCCCGCTTCTCTGGACGGAATTCGTCGAAAAGGGCGTTTTTTCGCCCGAAAAGCTCTGCGAGCTGCTCGCAGTCAATCCGAGAAAGCGTTTCCGTATCCCGCTCGGACGTGACTATACCGTTTTCAGAACGGGCATCGAAACGAAGATCGATCCCGAAGATTTCCTCTCGATGGGCAAATCGACGCCCTTTTCGGGGAAAACCGTCACGGCACAATGCGTTCTGACGGTCTCTGACGGCAAAACGGTCTTCGGTAAATTCTGATATTTTTGGCGCCGACGCGCTTACAACATATTCGGAGGAAAAGTATATGGCAAAGAGAACGGACATCAAAAAGGTTCTGATCATCGGCTCCGGTCCGATCGTCATCGGTCAGGCGGCGGAGTTCGACTACGCGGGCACGCAGGCGTGCCTCGCGCTCAAAGAAGAAGGTTACGAGGTCATCCTCTGCAACTCCAACCCCGCGACGATCATGACGGACACGTCGATCGCCGACAAGGTCTATATGGAGCCCCTGACGCTCGAATACGTGGCGAAGATCCTGCGTTACGAGCGCCCCGACGCGATCGTCCCCGGCATCGGCGGACAGACGGGACTCAATCTCGCGATGCAGCTTGAAAAGAAAGGAATCCTCAAGGAATGCGGCGTCGAGCTGCTCGGCACTTCGAGCGAAAGCATCGAGCGCGCCGAGGACAGAGAACTTTTCAAGGAAATGTGCCAGTCGATCGGCGAGCCGGTCATCCCCTCCGAGATCACCTACAATCTGAACGAAGCAAAGATCGCGGCGCAGCATATCGGCTACCCGGTCGTTCTGCGCCCCGCCTTCACACTCGGCGGCACCGGCGGCGGTTTCGCCTACAACGAGGAGGAACTGATCGAGATCGGTACCAACGCCTTCAAGCTCTCGCCCGTGCATCAGGTTCTGATCGAGAAGAGCGTCAAGGGCTACAAAGAGATCGAATTCGAAGTCATGCGCGACTCAAGCGACCACGCGATCACGATCTGCGGCATGGAAAACGTCGATCCCGTCGGCGTCCACACCGGCGATTCGATCGTCGTCGCGCCCATTCTCTCCCTCAGCGATCACGATCTGAAAATGCTCAACGACAGCGCGATCAAGATCATTCGCGAGCTGAAAATCTCCGGCGGCTGCAACGTGCAGTTCGCTCTGAATCCCGAAAGCAGCGAATACTTTCTCATCGAGGTCAACCCGCGCGTGTCGCGTCCCTCCGCGCTCGCGAGCAAGGCGAGCGGCTATCCGATCGCGCGCGTGACCGCGAAGATCGCGCTCGGTATGGCGCTTGAAGACATCCCCGTCGCCGGCGGTACGGCGGCGACCGAGCCCTCTCTCGACTACATCGTCGCGAAATTCCCGCGCTTCCCGTTCGACAAGTTTTCCGACGCGCCGGACGTCCTCGGTACGCAGATGAAGGCGACCGGCGAAGTGATGGGCATCGGCTCGACGCTTGAGGAATGCTTCCTGAAATCCGTGCGCTCGCTCGAAACGGGCGTCTGCCACTTCCACCTCGCGAAATTCGACGGTTTTTCGAACGGTGAGCTTTACGACTATCTGAAAGAATCCCGCGACGACGGCGTCTACGCCGTCACCGAGCTTCTGCGCCGCGGCGAGAGCATCGAAAAGCTGCACGAAGCGACGATGATCACGGAACTTTTCCTCGAATCCTTCCAAAAGATCATCGAAATGGAAAAGCTGCTCAAGGAGCGCGTCAACGACAAAGCGGTCCTCAGAAAAGCGAAGATCATGGGATTCTCCGACCGCTTTATCGCGAAGCTCTGGAATCTGACCGATCTTGAAGTCTACGAAAAGCGCCGCAAGTACGGCATCGTGCCCGTATTCAGAATGGTGGACACGCTCCACACGGGTGCTTACATCGCGTATCTCTATTCGACCTACGCAAATCTCACCGAGGCGGGATGCCCGAACCAGTCGAGACTCACCGGCAAAAAGAAGATCGTCGTTCTCGGCGCCGGTCCGATCAGAATCGGTCAGGGCGTTGAATTCGACTATTCGACCGTCCACGCCGTGCAGACGATCCGCCGCGCGGGTTACGAAGCGATCATCATCAACAACAACCCCGAAACCGTTTCGACCGACTACACGACCGCCGACAAGCTCTACTTCGAGCCTCTGACGCCCGAAGACGTGATGGCGATCCTCGATTACGAAAAGCCCGAAGGCGTCGTCGCCTCCCTCGGCGGACAGACCGCGATCAACCTCGCCCAGCCTCTGATGGATCGCGGCGTGAAGATCATCGGCACCGACTGCGAAGCGATCGAGCGCGCCGAAAACCGCGACAGCTTCGAAAAGATCCTGCTTGAACTGAACATCCCGCAGCCGAAGGGCAAGGCGGTCA
This sequence comes from Eubacteriales bacterium, assembly GCA_045616925.1. Classification (GTDB taxonomy): domain Bacteria; phylum Bacillota; class Clostridia; order Oscillospirales; family CAG-272; genus JAZLHQ01. The sequence goes on from JAZLHQ010000061.1 coordinate 5,804, forward strand.
CGCGCATCGAGGACGGCGTCAAGGCGGCAAGCGAGATCGGCTATCCCGTTCTCGTGCGTCCCTCCTTCGTGCTCGGCGGACGCGCGATGCAGATCGTCGCGAACGAAGAGCAGCTCCGCCGCTACTTGAAGACCGCCGTCGAGATCGACGCCGACAAGCCCGTGCTCGTCGACAAGTATATCGAAGGCAAGGAGGTCGAGGTCGACGCCATCTGCGACGGACACGACGTATTCGTCCCCGGCATCATGGAGCTCGTCGAGAGAACGGGTATCCACTCGGGCGACTCGATCAGCATCTATCCGACCTTCTCGATCTCCGACAAGGTCAAGGGGATCATCCTGCAGTACGCTAAGAAACTCGGTCTCGGCATCGGCATCGTGGGTCTTTACAACATCCAGTTCATCGTCGACAAGAACGAGGACGTCTACATCATCGAGGTCAACCCGCGTTCCTCCCGTACGGTTCCCTTCCTCTCGAAGTCCACGGGCTACAGCCTCGCCGACATCGCGACCGAGGTCATTCTCGGCAAAACGCTCAAAGAACAGGGCATCTTCTCGATCTATCCCGACGAAAAGAAGCGTTACTACGTCAAAGTTCCCGTATTCAGCTTCAACAAGATCAAGGGTCTTGACGCTTACCTCTCTCCCGAAATGAAATCGACGGGCGAAGCGATCGGCTACGACGACAAACTGAACCGTGCGCTCTACAAGGCGCTGCAGGCGGCGGGCACGCATCTGCAGAACTACGGTACGGTCTTCGCGACGATCGCCGACAAGGACAAGGAAGAGGCGCTTCCTCTCATCAAGCGCTCCTACAACCTCGGCTTCAACATCGAGGCGACCGCCGGTACCGCCAACTTCTTGAAGGAACACGGCATCCGCACGCACGTGCTCGCCAAGATCAGCGACGGCAGCGAAGAGATCCCCGATTCGATCCGCCAGGGTCACATCGCCTACATCATCAACACCCGCGACGTCGGCGTCTCCGACCAGGCGAGCGACGGACATCAG
>JAZLHQ010000062.1:0-13483 GCA_045616925.1 Eubacteriales bacterium
CTTTCTGAAAAACCCGCCGATCCTGATCCTCGACGAAGCGACCTCCGCGCTCGACAACGCGACGGAGATCCTCATTCAGAAATCGCTCGACGAGCTCTGCCGCGGCAGAACGACGATCGTCGTCGCGCACAGGCTTTCGACGATCAAGAACGCCGAAAAGATCGCCGTCGTCTCGGACGGCAGGATCACGGAGAGCGGCACGCACGACGAACTGCTCTCTCTCGACGGCACCTACGCGATGCTCTACAAGCAGCAGTTCAGGGCAGCCGATTTTACTTAAAAATACCTCTTTTTGAAAGGAATTTGCCATGTTTGACGCTTTGAAAGTAAAAAACGAATGTGTGGAATGGATCCGCCAATTTTTTGAAGAAAACGGAAAAGGCTGCAACGCGGTCGTCGGGATTTCCGGCGGCAAGGACAGCTCGATCGTCGCTGCCCTCTGCGTCGAGGCGCTCGGCAAAGAGCGCGTGATCGGCGTTCTGATGCCCTGCGGCGAGCAGCACGACATTGATATGGCGCTGCTCCTTGTGCGTCATCTCGACATCAGATATTACGTCGTCAATATCAAGGACGCGGTCGACGGGATCAAAAACAGCATCCCGTTTGAGCTCGGCGCGCAGAGCGTGACGAATCTGCCGCCGCGCGTCAGAATGGCGACGCTTTACGCCGTTTCGCAGAGCCACAACGGCAGAGTGGCGAACACCTGCAATCTTTCCGAGGACTGGGTCGGCTATTCGACGCGCTACGGCGACGCGGCGGGCGATTTCAGCCCGTGCAGCCGTCTGACCGTGCAGGAAATGAAAGCGATCGGACGTCTTTTGGGACTTCCGGACGTGCTCGTCGACAAAGTGCCGATCGACGGCCTCTGCGGCAAGACGGACGAAGACAATCTCGGCTTCACGTACGCGACGCTCGACCGTTATATCCGCACGGGCGAGATCGACGATCCCGAAACGAAAGCGCGCATCGACCGTCTGCATCGCTTGAATCAATTCAAATTGCAGTTGATGCCTGTCTTCGAGCCGGAGATCTGATAAGATCGGCTCCCTCCCGGAGGGAGCCATACAATCGCCCGCCCTCCACAACAAACAAAAAAATCCGAAAGCAATCACCGCTTTCGGATTTTATTTTTGTTCGTCGTCTTTCAGATAGACCACGATGTCTTCAATTCTGCAATCGAGGTAAGAGCAGAGGTCGTTCAAAGTGACCGTACTCAACGGCTTGTCGTGTTTCAAGCGGTCGAGAAGGCTTCTGCTGACACCGAACTCGTTGATCAGCTTGTATGTAGAAACGCCTTTTTTCTTCATCGTTTCATAAAATGGAGCGTAACTAATCATTTTCTCACCTCTTTGTGTTTTTTTAATTATAAAACATACTCTGCCTATTGACAATTGTCGACAAACGGAGTACAATATGAATATACTCCGTATATAGAGCATATTTCGCATATTCGGCAAATAATCCGAAATGAATGCGGAACACAAGCAAAAATGGCGTAAATTTTGCAAAAGAAATTTTGAAATTTGATGATTTTTGCACACGGCACGAACGGAGAAGAGATGCCCGTTTGAGACAAAAAAGCGAGGAGATGAAAGCGATGAACGATTACCTGAAAGAGGTGACGTTGTCTGAATACCGCGAGCTGTTGAGCGACGTTGAAAACTGCAGCTTACAAGCGGAGGAAAACAGACGTTATGCAAGAGGACGGCCCGATCAAGCAGCAACTTTTTTGAAGGCTGCCGACGATTGGGATCGGATGTGGCGGGAGAAGTGGTCACGGAAGGTTCAAATCGAGGAAGAATATCCGTACGAGACGGACTGTATACAAAGAGGAGTATCGTATAAGCCGCACGAAGTACGGACTGTGAGAACCATCCTCTCTCCCGAAGAAGAAGCAAGACGCGAAGCGGAAGCAAAGAATAAGGCCGCACAAAAAGAAGCGGAAGAAAGAAAAGCACGCAGAGAAGCGGAAAAGAGGCGCAAAAGACAGGCAATAGTCAAAGGGATCCTGATAGGGATCGCGGCAGTGGTCGTTATTGCTTTGATTGCTGCGATCGTCGCTTTCCCGGACAAGGCGTTTTTCGTTTTGATTACAATTGCCGCAATTTCGCTCGTCGGAGCAATTGCTTCGGCGTATCTCCCCTTTCCGCAGTTAACGATGTTCCTTTGGATCGTTTTCGGCGTATCAATTGGAATATTGCTTATTTTCACGCTCGTCAGAAACGTCGGAAAATCCTATACCGTTGACGATATTGCCGAAATGGCGGATAAGCACTCCGATTCGCATGATTTGTACCCACACGAAGCGGAATACGTCGGCTCCGTTGACTTAAAAGACAACGAAGTGATGCTGATCTATACGATGACAGGCAAAACGAAAGGCGGAAACGGTTGGGAAGAGACCATCTATATCGCCGAGTTCGTGAAGCAGAAAAAGAACGGAGAGTATAAAAAGCCGTCAAAGCATAGAATCGGCCGGGAAGATTATCCCGGCGTGTACTCGTTCGAAGCGGATTACGACGGGTTTGATGACGACAAAACAATCCTGCTCGTTGTCAATACGGACTGCAAAACTATAAAGGAAACCTCTCCGTGGCCCGAAGGATCGCTGTTCAGAGCGGATATCGACGAATATCCGAAGATTCTCGACTGCGGCAAAGTTCTTGAAAGCAGATTTTACGATTGTCTCGACAAGGACGGAAACAAAATAGTCAAATCAATGTATTAAAATAAACAGAAAGGAGAATACATTATGCCTACCTGCGGATCCTGCGAATGGTTCGGAAAGAACGGAAGCGTAGACTGGTGCTACTACGTTATGAAGAACTGGAGTACCTCCAGAGACAATAATGCGTGCCAGTACTACAAGAGCAAGTGGTAATGAAACAAAAAAGGGCTGATCGCAAGATCAGCCCTCACTTGAAAAAGGAGAAAAATGAGTTGTTATGCAGAAGGCCGTGCGCTTCTTGACCGGGGCGAACTTGACGCGGCAGAGACTATTCTTACCAAAGGTTTCACATCGGGCGAGATCAAATGCGCGTACGGTCTGTTCGTACACGCTCTGATGAGCGGCGGGGACGTCGGCTGCGCCCTCAAAAGGCTCGGCGAAAATCTCGCGAAAATGCAGGAGATCGCGGCGTTTGACGGCGAAAGTGCATTCATCGTGGGCAGATGCTACGAAATGGGCTGCGCTGTGGACGCCAATGAAAAACTCGCGATCCGCTTTTATCAGTTGGCGGCGAAAGCGGGGAATACGGACGCGGCGTTCAACCTCGGCTGTATTTACGCGAATAAAAACGAAACGCAAACGGCAATTACATATTTCCGGCAAGTCAAAGTTTCGGGCAGCGCCGAGGCGGATGAATACTTGAGAAAATTGGAGGGAAGACAATGCTGAAAAAAAGTAAACTTTTGCAGGATTTTGCGACATGGACGTACGATGATGTCAAAGACGCAATCTATGAAGATTATGAGGAACTGCTGAAAGAAAAGTCCAATTGCGAATATGAACAGCACAAATGTGAACAACAAGCAGAGAGTTACGATAAAAGTGCCGGTTATTATTTCGTGGGTGGACAAAGTACTTTTATTGATGGCTCCGGCTTTTCTCAGGCGGCAACGAATTGGGCAAAATGGGTAGGCCGATATGGCAACGCAATAAAGGCTGTGGAGGACGCTTTCCCGCAATATAAGAAAAGGAAAGACGATGAAATTAAAAAAGAATATAAAAAACTTAAAGAGAAGGAAAGAAAATACAAAATTATATTAACAATTGTATCTTTTGTTATTGCTGCCGCAATTGCGATTGTTTTTATGATTTGGGTAAAAAGTAAAAGTATACATTCGGTGTATATAATCGCTGCATATTGTATCGCTCTTTTTCGTGAAAATGGTCCCATACGAGGATTTGATTCATATTTCAAAAAAATATATATGATCAGGATATCAATTGATGTTGGTATGCTCGTACTGGGTCTTGTTGCTCTCATTTGTTGTCTTTTGTGATGCAAAAAGCAGAAACCTCAACTGTATCTATGCGAATAAAAACGAAACGCAAACGGCAATTACATATTTCCGGCAAGTGAAAGTTTCGGGCAGCGCCGAGGCGGACGAATATTTGAAAAATTTGGAGGAAACAAAATGAGCAAACCGTACGGTAAGAATTACGAAAACGCGACGATTGAAGATTATGAAGACCTGATGGCAGAGGAAAGAAACTGCATCAACAAAGAGCTGGAAGCCAAAAGAAACGCGCGCGCTTTCCCCGATATGGCGGCTCAATTTGAAAGTCATTATCAATATTTGTTCAATCTTGAAAAGGCAATTGCAGATCGGCGTTGGGAGCTTGACAAACAGTATCCCGCAGAGACCGCTCGGATAAAAGCGAAAGTTGAAGCGGCGGAACTGTCCAAAAAAATCGACAAAGAATTACAAGAATATGAACGGGAAAAAAGAGTATTGGCTCGCGAAGCGGAAGAGCGGGAACGGCAGACAAAAGCCGAAGCAACCGCCAAAAAGACCGTTTTGCGGATAGGAATCGCGGCGGCAGCAATTTTCGTGGTTTTGTTCTTCTTATCGAGGAAAATTGCCTTTTCTTTCGCGGGACTTGTCGCCAGAGTGGCTTTCGTCGCGGGGATCGTGTCGTTCTTTAAGTTTAAGTATCTCAGACGGCATTTCTGGATCATCTGCGGGATCGCCGTTCTGGCGGCGGCCGTTTGCGCCGTGCTGGTTCCGCAATTATTGAAAAGTATGGGCTGATAATTATCTGTTAAACAGCAATTACATATTTGGGCAAAGAACTTCGGGCAGCGCCGAGGCGGATGAATATCTGAAAAAACTGGAGGAAAACGATGTTTAATTTCGACCTAATGGAAAAAGATCATCTTGTATTAAGTGAAGATGACGTAAAAGATGTGACTTATTATGATTACAAATTGATGCTCAAAGCAAGAGATGATTTCGAGAAAAGCAGAGAAAAATCCGAAAAACAGGCAAAAGAAGACGACAAAAATGCCAATTATTATACCATCGGCGGACGAACTGTCCTGCTTGACGGATCAATGGCGCGAGTCAACGAGGCGAAATGTTTTAAGCTGGTGGCGAACTATGATAAAGCAATCCGTTTAACGGAAAAAGTGCATACAAGTTATAAAACGAAGTGGCTGGCAGAACAGGCAAAAAGGATTGATGATGAAAATAAAAATGCAGCGAAGAACGAATTTCTGTACGGAACGGTCAAAACGATCGTGGCTGCGTGTATCGCGGCGCTTGTTTGGCTCTTGGAAATTTTGTTCTTCAGAAGATGGACACTGATCGTCTGTGCCATAGCATTTTTTTGCGCATTTTGTGTTACTTTAAGTTTCGAAGATAATCCTTATATGACGGAGAAAACCATTAAAATCAGAAAATGGTTGTATCTCGCGATGATGGTATCGTTTATTGTGGTCTTCATTATTTCCAAAATTGTAAAATAATTGATATGTTTATTACAAACGGTACGACTATGCACCTGCGGGGTGCGTTTGGCAGAGTTTCTTATTATCTCTCCGACAACGAACTGCACGAGGGCGGGCCTTACGGTAGGATCTGCTATTATATCGACGGCAACTACATCCTCGAGGGCGGAAAATTCGGACGCGTTGCGTATTATATCAGCGGAAGAGAGATTCTCGAGGGCGGCATACACGGAAGAGTTGCTTTTTATATTGACGGCAGCTATCTGCTTGACGGCGGACCCTTCGGCAGCATCGCGTACTATATCAGTTGATGAAAAACCGAAAGCAACTGCTTTCGGATTTTTTCTTGACATTTCCGCACTTTGCGATTATAATGGGCGTAAAGATTGCGCGAAAGGAACGGATATGGTAAAATAATGAAAAATATGTCTTCTTCGGATATGCAGAATATGGAGCTGCCTTTACACGTCGGCGGCAGAAATCTGATCGGCTTTCTGCACAAGGCGTTCTTTCAGGGCGATCGCGTTTCCATGACGCCTCACCGCCACGACAAAACGGAGATCCATCTTCAGATCGCAGGAGAGGCGATCTTTGAAGTGCAGGGCAAACAATTCACACTCTCAAAGGACGAGATCTTCTGCGTCCCGCCGAAAATTTTCCACCGCGCGGTGAAAATTTCGCCGGATTCCGCGCATCTGTCCTTCCAGATCTCCGAACCCGTGAGCCGTTTCTCTTTGCAGACGCTCCCCGCGGGCAGCGCCGCGCAGATACGCTCGCAGGCACAGCTCTGCGCCTGCGGAGGCGACGCGGGTCTTCTCTCCGCGTGGCTCTCGCTCCTCTGCGCCCAGCTCGACGAGCTCGAGACCGCGTGCCGCCCCGTCCCGACGCAGGACAGGGAATACCTGATCCGCGAATTTTTCGCAAAGAATTATCACCTGCCCGTGACCGTTTCGGATCTCTCGAAGATCCTGTGCGTGTGCGACAAGCAGACGCAGCGGCTGGTCAAAAGCGTGACGGGCAATACGTTCACGCAGGAGCTTTCGCGCTGCAGGATGGAGGCCGCCGAGGAACTGATCGCGGGCGGCGCCTCGAAGGAAGAGGCGGCGAGGCAGGTCGGCTACCTCTCTTACGGCGGATTTTTCAAGGCTTACAAGAGAATGAACGCCGAAAAACGTCCCGAAAATCTCCGATAATCTGCATAAAACCCCTTTTCCCCGTTCAAACTATGACCGAATTCAGGAAAAGGAAGGTAACAGAGTCATGAAAAAGCTTCAGATGAGCGAAAAAGCGCTGACCACCACCCTCTGCATCTGCGCGGGCGTAATGGTCGTCACCGTCGTATTTCTTTCGGCTTTTGCGATGGTGCAGAGCTCCCGCTCTAAAAAAAACGCTGTTTCGGAAAACTACTCGACGACTGCGTCCGACACAGGTAGAAAGACGACCAAATCGGGCGTGACGACCACCGCTATTACGACGGGAGGTCAGAAGACGCCCGACCCGAAGGTCGATCCGAAAGAGCCGACCCCCGACGATCCGAAAAAGAAGGACGATCCGGTCGACGTCTCCGAGATGACGTTCGTGATGCCCTGCGCGGGCAGCGTTTCCCGCGCCTATTCGCCCGACAAGCTGGTTTACTCGCAGACGATGAACGATTACCGCTCCCACGAAGGGATCGACGTCGTGTCGAACGTCGGTGAAGAAGTATTGGCGGTTGCAGACGGCACGGTCACGAACATCTATACGGATCCCTTGATGGGCAACTGCGTGCGCATTGACCACGGCAACGGACTCGTTTCGGTCTACAAGAACCTCGGCGGCGAGATCCCCGAGGGGATCGACGAGGGAATGCCCGTCGGCGCGGGTCAGACGATCGGCGTCGTCGGCGACAGCGCCGCGATCGAGCAGAGCGACGACGCGCATCTGCATCTCGAGATGCTTCTTAACGGCGAATACGTCGATCCCGCCGATTTCGTTTCGGTCACGGGCGAAGAGGTCTACGAGGGCTGACGGGGCAAAGAAAAACGGAGCAGGAGAGCCTGCTCCGTTTTTACTTGACGAAATCGCCGGAATGTGCTATAATAACGGCGGAAGGATCCAGAATAAGGAGATCTTATGGAAAGAAAATTTATTTTTTCGTGTGAATCGACCGTCGATATGCCCTACGCCTATATCAACGGCAAACGCGGCATCGAGGTCATTTCCTACCCGTATTTCTTCGGAAAAACGGAATATACCGACAATATGGACAGGGATCCGAAGGCGCTCGACGAGTTCTATCGCCGCATCGCCGACGGCGGAATGCCCACGACTTCGCAGCTCAATACCTATCAATTCACCGAATATTTCGAAAATTTGCTTCAAAAGGGCGATCTTCTGCATATTTCGATCGGACTCGGCATGACGGGCGCGATCAACAACGCGTACGCGGCGGCGAAAGAACTGTCCGCGAAATATCCCGACCGGAGAATCGTCGTTCTCGATTCGCTTTGCAGCTCGTCCGGCTACGGAATGCTCGTTGACGACGCGGCGGACCTCTGGGACGCCGGAAAAACGATGGACGAGGTGATCGACTACGTCGAAAAGAACAAGGCGTTCATCCATCACCAGTTTTTCTCGACCGATCTCAGATTTTTCCGCAGGAGCGGGCGCCTCTCCGGTCCGACCGCCGCGATCGCGACGATCCTCAACGTCTGCCCGATCATGCACGTCGACGAGCACGGAAAACTCGTCGCCTACGACAAGGTGCGCGGCAAAAAAGCGGCGATCGAAAGGACGCTCGACGTGATGGAAGCGCACGCCGTCGGCGGCAAAAATTACGCCGACAAGTGCTTTATCTGCCATTCGAACTGTCTTGACGTCGCGAAAGAGACGGAAGAAGAGCTTCGCAGACGCTTTCCGAAGACCGATCCGAAGATTTTTAACGTCGGGACGATCGTCGCGTCGCACACGGGTCCCGGCACGGTCTCCGTCTTCTTCAAGGGCGACGCGCGCACGAAGGTACATAAGGCGTAAGGCGCAGACAGAGCGGGTTTCCGCAAGCCTTCCCCAGAGGGGGAAGGTGGCACGCGAAGCGTGACGGATGAGGTGTTGCAAAAAGCACTCGTTACTCCTCATCCACCGCCTACGGCGGTCCGTTTTTCCGAAGGAAAAAATCTTCTCACCACAGGAGAAGACATACATCCCCGCCGACCCGCGGACCGTCGCGCGCTCTGCGCTTGACGCCGGTCACTACGGGAAACGGGAAGGCCCCCTTGTGCAAAGGGGGCTCCGCGAAGCGGTGGAGGATTGTAAGAAATCGGTACGGATGAAGGAATTTTGAAATCGTTTGCTGACAATCCCTCCGTCACGCTGCGCGTGCCACCTCCCCTTGCACAGGGGAGGCAAACGATGTCCGCATTGTTCGCATAAACCCGTAGGGGCGATCTGAGTTGCGCACGGACGTGCGCAAACTCGTTCGCTCCCTCCGAACGAAAAAGGCATCCCTGCTGGGATGCCTTTTCGTTATTTATCCGACCTCCACAAGAACGAGCGCGTCGGAGGTGAAACGTAAGGGAACGCGCAGTTCGCCGCCGACGGCGTCGATCACGCCGTCGAAAACGGGCTTGAGTTCGCCCTCACGGCGCAATTCCGCGATCTGCTTGAGCGTCAGCTCGTCCGACATCCCGTTTTTCAAAAAATACGCGTAAGGATTCGTGTGCTCGCGGTCGATGATTGAAACCGTCACGCGGCGTCTGCCGCCGATATTCCCGACGACGAGAACGTCGTCGATCGCGGGCAGCTCACGGTCGAAATGCGCGGACGCGTAGGACAAAAAGATCGCGAATTTATCGTCTTTTTTTGTTGCGAGAACGGAAAGATCCTTATGATCCGCCTTCGCCGGTACGCGCGTATCAAAGAGCCTCGCCGCCATTACGAAAGCGTTGTATATCGGCTTTCTGAAACCGTTCAATGTAAAGAAATTGCGGAATCCCGAGAAATCGACCTTCATTTCGTGCTGCCCCGAGAGGCAGATCAGCATTTTCGAAACGGGGACGTTTTCGTCGAGATACAAGGTGATCATCTTGCCGAAATAGGCGGCAAACTCGCTTTTTTCGCGGAACATGACGGTGGGACATTCTTCTCTGTTCTGAAATCCCGACGCGCACGCGCCCCATTCGTCGACGATGATCTCCGGTATCTTATCAAAATATTGACTTAATACGTTTACGTACCCCTCGTGCTGCACGAGGGTGTTTTTTACGTCAAACGGCTTCGTTCCGGCGTTCAGATATTCGGGCTTCGTGCCGTAGGTATGGATGCCGAAGAAGTCGGCGCGCAGACGTCCGGAGGCGACTTCCTGCACGAATTTTTCAAAGAACGGATAGGGATCGGTGATCGAAAGGGAAGGCCCGCCGATTTTGAGATTTTCGTCCGCTTTCAGAGCCCCGCGCTGAAAATATTCGTATAATTTCAGATATTCGCGGCATTTTACCATGCGCTCGGAGGTCTCCGCCATGAAAAACGACCTGCCGTTCGGCTCGTTGTAGCACTGCAGATACCATTTTTCGACCTCTTCTTTGCCGAAACGCGCAATATTGTGCGCCGTATATTGATAGCAGATCTCCTCCCAGACGCCGTAATCGTTCGGATAGGAAGCCGTGATGAATTTGCCCTTGTAGCGCGTTTTTCCCTTGTTCATCGTCGTCTGGATCTGCGGCGTGACCGCCAGAAACGGCGGGATGAAGTTGTAGGACAGAAAGATCCCGAAGCCCTTTGACAACAGGTATTCAATGCGCTGGTCGCTGAGGGAGAAATCGTAGTGCAGGACGCCGTTTTCGTCGCGCGTGACGATATCTTCAAGCATTGCGTAGAGGCGCACGGTACCGGCGACGTGATCCGACGCGATCCGGTCGAGGATATTCTTTCCCCAGTCGTCTTCGATCGCATCCGTCGGGTGGAAATGTACGTTGTTCCAGAACGGTCTGATCGGCGTTCCGGCGGTATTTTCGATTCTGATCATGGCAAAATCTCCCTTCACGGATATTATAACACAAGATTTGCGGAAAACAAGTAAAAAAGCGGAAAACGCTCTTCCATTTTTAAAAAATATGTGTTATAATGTCTTGTTAAAGCAAAATCTGCGAAATGGAGGCAACGATATGGAAAACAGTCAGAAATTTATCCTGCATTCCGATTTTCGCCCGACGGGCGACCAGCCGGAAGCGATCGAAAAGCTCGTCGACGGACTCAACAAGGGATACAGAATGCAGACGCTGCTCGGCGTCACCGGCTCCGGCAAGACGTTTACGATGGCGAACGTCATCGCGAAGATGAACCGCCCCGTTCTGATCCTCGAGCCGAACAAGACGCTCGCCGCGCAGATCTGCTCCGAAATGCGCGAATTCTTCCCCGAAAACGCCGTCGAATTCTTCGTTTCGTACTACGATTACTACCAGCCGGAGGCGTACATCCCCGGAAAGGATATGTATATCGAGAAGGATTCCTCGGTCAACGACGAGATCGACCGCCTGCGCCATTCGGCGACGAGCGCGCTCTTCGAGCGCCGCGACGTCATCATCGTCGCCTCCGTTTCGTGCATCTACACCCTCGGCGACCCCGAAGAGTACAAAAACGAGTGCCTGTCGATCAGGACGGGTATGCCGATGGATCGGGAATATATGATCGCAAGGCTCGTCTATATGCAGTACGATAGAAACGATATGAGCTTCAAGCGCGACACGTTCCGCGTGCGCGGCGACACCGTCGAGATCATTCCTGCGTCGAACGACAAAAAAGCGATCCGCGTCGAGTTCTTCGGCGAAGAGGTCGACCGCATCTCCGAGGTCAACGTTCTGACCGGCGAGCTCATCCGCACGCTTTCCTACGTGATGATCTTCCCGGCGACGCACTACGCGATCGCCGAAGAGAAGCGCGAGGCGGCGTATAAGGAGATCGAGGACGAAATGGAGGAGAGAGCGGAATGGTTCCGCTCGCAGAACAAATTCATCGAAGCGCAGCGCATCACGGAGCGCACGAAATACGATCTTGAAATGCTGAGGGAGGTCGGCTTCTGCTCCGGCATCGAGAACTATTCCCGTATTTTCTCGGGCAGAAAGCCGGGCAGCACGCCCTACACGCTATTTGATTTCTTCCCGAAGGACTTTATCCTCTTCGCGGACGAATCCCACGTGATGCTCCCGCAGATCCGGGGCATGGGCGGCGGCGACCGTGCGAGAAAGACCTCGCTCGTCGAATACGGCTTCCGTCTGCCGTCGGCATACGACAACCGCCCGCTCTCCTACGAAGAGTTCGAAGAGCGCATCAACCAGGCGATCTTCGTGTCGGCGACCCCGCAGGAATACGAAAAAACGCACTCGAGTCAGATCGCGGAGCAGCTGATCCGCCCGACGGGACTCGTCGACCCCGAGGTCGAGGTGCGGCCCGTCAAGGGACAGGTCGACGATCTGATGGAGGAGATCCGCGTGCGCGCCAAAAGAAACGAGCGCGTGCTCGTGACGACGCTGACCGTCAAAATGGCGGAGGATCTGACCGAATATTTCGAAAACAATCTGATCCGCGTCAAATATATCCACCACAACGTCGAGACGATCGAGCGCGCGGAGATCATACGCGACCTGCGCCTCGGACTTTTTGACGTTCTGATCGGCATCAACCTTTTAAGAGAGGGTCTTGATATCCCCGAGGTATCGCTCGTCGCGATCCTCGACGCCGATAAGGAGGGATTTCTGCGCGGCGAGACCGCGCTCATCCAGACGATCGGACGCGCCGCCCGCAATGCAAACGGCAAAGTCATTATGTACGCCGACACCGAGACCCGTTCGATGAAGGCGGCGATCGGTGAAACGAACCGCCGCCGCGAAAAGCAGCTCGCCTACAACGAGAAAAACGGCATCACGCCGAAGACGATCGTCAAGGGCGTGCGCGATCTGATTGACCTCGGGCAGGGCGCCTCTGAGGGCGCGGACGCGGGACTTACGAAGGGCAAGCGGCAGAGAAAGAAGGACAAGCCGCAGCTTTCGGAAAGAGAGAGGTCGGAGAGCATCCCCGAACTCGAAAAAAGGATGTACGAGGCGGCGCAGCGCCTCGACTTCGAAACGGCGGCGATGCTGCGCGACCGCATCCGCACGCTCGAAAAAGAGGAAAACGATGGAATTTAGAGAAATTGGAAAGGAATTGCGATGAGTTTACAGTATATACGCATCAAGGGCGCGAGAGAAAACAATCTGAAGGATCTGTCGATCGACATCCCGCGCGATAAACTCGTGATCTTCACGGGTCTTTCGGGCAGCGGAAAATCGTCGCTCGCGTTCGATACGATCTTCGCGGAGGGACACCGCAGATTCGTCGAATCGCTGTCGTCCTACGCGAGAATGTTTCTGGGACAGCTCGACAAGCCGGACGTCGACGTGATCGAGGGTCTTTCCCCCGCGATCGCGATCGATCAGAAAACGACGTCCAAAAACCCGCGCTCCACGGTCGGAACGGTCACGGAGATCTACGATTATCTGCGCCTTCTTTACGCGCGCATCGGCATCCCGCACTGTCCCGTCTGCGGAAAAGTGATAAAAAAGCAGACGACGGAATCGATCATCGCCCGCGTTCTCGAGATCCCCGAGGGCACGCGCTTCATGATCGCTGCTCCCGTCGTGCGCGCGCAGAAGGGAACGCATCAGAAAGCGCTCGAGGACGCCAAGCGCGCGGGGTTCGTGCGCGTGCGCGTGGACGGAAACCTTTACGATCTCTCCGAAAAGATCACGCTCGACAAGAATCAGAAGCACGACGTCGAGATCATCGTCGACCGCCTCGTGATGCGTCCCGATATTCGTTCCCGCCTCGCCGAATCGGTCGAAGCGGCGCTCAAGCACGGCAACGGCAATATCGACGTGATCGTTCTGAATCCCGACGGCGCCGAAAAAGAAGAAATTCTGCAGTTTTCGCAGAATTTCGCGTGCGAGGAGCACAATATTTCGTTCTCCGAGTACGAGCCGCGTATGTCCTCGTTCAACAATCCTTTGCGCGCCTGCCCC
>JAZLHQ010000063.1:0-4461 GCA_045616925.1 Eubacteriales bacterium
GGCGTTCCCGATCAGATCAAGGCGCAGATGGAAGCGGGCGAGATCCAGAAGGGATCCGAATATTTCGCGGACGGGGAAGCGTATATTTATCCCGTCAATATGAAATTCTATTATACGGATTATTTCAGCAGCGCGTTCGGAACGCGCGTCGACCCCGTCACGCACAAGACGGTGCGCAGTCACTCCGGCATCGACCTCGCGAACGGTATCGCGAAGGGACAGGACATTTACGCCGCGAAGAGCGGCGTCGTCGTCACGTCGAAGTACAATACCGGCTACGGCTACTATATGGTCATCCGCCACGAGGACGACACGTACACGTGGTACGCGCACTGCACGAAGCTGATCGCAAAGACGGGCGAATACGTCTTCCAGGGCGAAAAAGTCGCCGAGGTCGGCAACTCGGGCAGAGTCACCGGTACGCACCTGCATTTCGAAGTGCGCGACAAGGAGGGCGAATCCGTCAACCCGGTCGATTATCTGACCATGCCGCGCTATTGGCGCAACGGCACCGAAGTCAAAGAGAATTACTATCTGACGCATTTCTGACCGGTGTCGGTATCCGAAAGGAAAAAGATGAAGGCTCTCAAACAAAAGAAAATATCCGCAGCGCTCTTTGCGCTCCTTCTTCTGACGGCGATCCTTCTGACGTTTATGACGACCTATACCGTTATGAACGTCAAATGGAGGGAAAAACTCGCGAAGGCGCGGATCGCAGACGCCGACGCGGGCTTTGACGAACTGCTGACGTACGATTTCAACGCGATCCGCAGCGCGTTCGAAGAGTATTATTACTATTTCGACGAGGACGCTTTCGATTCTCTTGCGTATTCCGAAGACGTGATCGAAAGTTATCTGAGGGCGTCGGGCGACCCCTACGCCTACTACTGGACGGCGGAGGAATACGCGGAATATACCGCCTCGCAGGCGGGCGATTTCGTCGGCATCGGCACGCTCGTGACGTATGCGGAAGAAGAAAAGGCGATCGAACTTCTGGCCGTCTATCCCGCGTCTCCCGCCGAGAAGGCGGGGCTCGCGCCCGGCGATCTGATCGTGTCGGTCGACGGCAAAAAAGTCTCAGAGTTCGGCGAAACGGAAGACGAGGCGTACGAAAACGCCGTTTCGAGTATCCGCGGGACCGCGGGAACGAGCGTCACGCTCGGGTATCTCAGAGACGGAAAAGAAATGACCGCGGCGGTCACGAGAGAAGCGTGCAAATCCGTCTCGGCGTTCTCTAAAATGCTTTCCGATGAAAAAACCGGCTATTTAAGGATCACGGAATTCAACGGCACGACCGCGGACGATTTCAAAAAATGCGTGGGATCGCTCGAAGACGCCGGATGCCGGCGCCTCATCATCGATCTCCGGCAAAATCCCGGCGGACAGCTGACGAGCGTGCTCGACGTTCTCGGCTATATCCTGCCGAAGGACGATCTGCTTACCGTTTTCAAGGACGTCAAGGGAACGGAGCAGAAATATTACAGCACCGACGAGCATACGCTCGATCTGCCGATCGCGATCCTGACGGACGGCAGTACCGCGTCCGCGGCGGAACTTTTCACCGCCTGCATGAAGGATTATCACAAAGCGGTGCAGGTCGGGGACAAAACGTTCGGCAAGGGCTGCGCGCAGAATCTGATGATCCTGCCCTCGGGCGGCGCCGTCAAGCTGACGACGCACGTCTATACGTCGGCACTGACCAAAAATTACGACGGCGTCGGGCTTTATCCCGATATCGAGATCCCGCTTTCCGAGGAAAGCGCGAAGATCAACCTTTTCAAACTGACGGAAGATCAGGACGAGCAGCTGAAAGCCGCCCTTGATTATTTCAATAAATAAATTCAATGCACATAGAGGAGAAAAGAAATGGCACAGATCACGGTTACCAAAGAAGGTCTTGAAAAATTACAGCAGGAGTACAACTACCTGAAGAACGTCAAGCGCAAAGAAGTCACCGAAGCGATCAAGATCGCAAAGGGATTCGGCGACCTCTCCGAAAACAGCGAATACGACGAAGCAAAATCCGAGCAGTCGAAGGTCGAATCCCGCATCGTCGAGCTCGAAGCGATGCTCAAGAACGTCGTTCTGATTTCCGATGAGGATATCAAGACGAACGTCATCGGCGTCGGCTCGCACGTGAAGCTTTACGACGAAACGTTCGAGGAAGAAGTCGAATATTCCATCGTCGGCTCCACCGAGGCAGATCCTCTGCACGGCAGAATCTCCGACGTCTCTCCGATCGGCAAAGCTCTCATCGGTCACAAGAAGAACGACAAAGTCGTCGTCGAGACCCCGAACGGACACATCAATATGAAGGTCCTCGAAATCTCCAGAATGTAAACCTCGGCAAAAAAAGAAAGGAATTTCCAAAATGGCTGACAATCAGACTCCCGAAATGAACGAAGAAATGCTCACCGAGCAGGCGCAGGTGCGCCGCGATAAACTCGCCGCTTTGAGAGAAGCGGGACAGGATCCCTTCGTTCTCACCAAATACCCCGTGGACGCGACCTCCTCGGAGATCCTTGCGGATTTTGACAAATTCGACGGCAAGACCGTCTCGATCGCCGGCAGAATCATGAGCCGCCGCATCATGGGCAAGGCGTCGTTCGCGCATCTGATGGACGCGCACGGCTCTCTGCAGATCTACGTCAGACGCGACGACGTCGGCGAAGAAGTCTATAACCTCGGCTTCAAAAAATGGGATATCGGCGATATCATCGGCCTCACCGGCTTCGTTTTCAAGACGCAGACGGGCGAGATCTCCGTCCACGCCCAGTCCGTGACGCTGCTCTCGAAATCCCTGCTTCCGCTGCCCGAAAAGTTCCACGGGCTTACGAACACGGATCTGAGATACCGTCAGCGTTACGTCGACCTCATCATCAATCCGCAGGTCAAGGATACGTTCGTCAAGCGCTCGAATATCCTGCGCCTGATCCGCTCCTATCTCGACGGAAAGGGATTTCTCGAGGTCGATACCCCGATCCTCACGCCTTTTGAGATCGGCGCCTCCGCACGCCCCTTCAAGACGCACCACAATACGCTCGATATGGATATGTATCTGCGCATCGAGACCGAGCTTTATCTGAAGCGCCTCATCGTCGGCGGCTTCGACAAGGTCTACGAGGTCGGCAGAATTTTCAGAAACGAGGGTATGGACACGAAGCATAACCCCGAGTTCACCTCCATCGAGCTTTATCAGGCGTACACCGATTATCACGGCATGATGGATCTCGTCATCGAGCTCAATACGATGCTCGCGAAAGAGATCTGCGGCACGACGAAGATCACCTACCAGGGCACCGAAATCGATATGGGTCACTGGGAAAAGCTCACGATGACCGAAGCGGTCAAGAAGTACGCGGGCGTCGATTTCTACGATTGGAAGTCCGATGAAGAAGCGCGCGAATGCGCAAAGCTTATGCACGTTGAGGTCGATCCCGACGCGACGAAGGGAACCGTTCTTGCGGAATTCTTCGACGCGTTCGTCGAGGAAAAGCTGATCCAGCCGACGATCATTTACGATTATCCCGTCGAAAACAGCCCGCTCGCGAAGAAGAGCCCGACAAAGCCGGGATTCACGGAGAGATTTGAATACTTCATCAACGCGACGGAATTCGGCAACGCGTTCTCCGAGCTGAACGACCCGATCGATCAGAAGGAAAGATTCGAGAAGCAGGTCGCGGACAGACGCGCAAAGGAGCCGGATACGACTGCGCAGGTCGATTACGATTACGTAACGGCGCTCGAATACGGACTTGCCCCGACGGGCGGTCTCGGCTTCGGCGTCGACCGCCTCGTAATGCTTCTGACGGATAGCCCCTCCATCCGTGACGTGCTCTTGTTCCCGACAATGAAGAGCCTCACGGATTCGGGAAAAGTGGAAAAAGCTGACGCAAAAGAAGAAAAAGCTGAAGCCGCTCCCGTCGTGGAAGCAGCTCCCGTAGTCGAGGAAAAGATCGATTTTTCCAAGGTAGAGATCGAACCTCTCTTCGCCGATTACGTTGATTTCGAGACCTTCCAGAAGTCCGATTTCCGTGCCGTTAAGGTTCTCGCATGCGAAGCAGTACCGAAGAGCAAAAAACTCCTGAAGTTCACTCTGGATGACGGAACAGGCACAAATCGTACCATTTTAAGCGGAATTCACGCGTTTTATGAGCCTGAAGAGCTCGTCGGCAAGACCTGCGTGGCCATCACCAACCTGCCTCCGAGGCCCATGATGGGCATCGATTCCTGCGGTATGCTGATCTCCGCTATACACCACGAAGAAGGGGAAGAAAAGCTGCATCTGCTTATGCTGGATAATCACATTCCTGCTGGCGCAAAGATGTATTAATCACTCAAACAGCCCCGTTCGCGGGGCTGTTTTTTTGACACCAATTTGCCATTTTTCGATGTCATGTTTTGCTTGATTGTATACCCCATTCCAACAGCGTACATCAGGTGTACAGCAATTACCCTTTT
>JAZLHQ010000064.1:0-8277 GCA_045616925.1 Eubacteriales bacterium
ACGACACCGGTCTCAACACCGGCGGCATGGGCACGGTCGCGCCGAACCCCTATTACACCGAAGACGTCGCAAAAGTCTGTATGGAAAAGATCTTCCTGCCGACGATCAGAGCGATGAAGAACGAGGGCCGCACTTTCAAGGGCTGCCTCTATTTCGGTCTGATGATCACGAAGGACGGACCGAAGGTCATCGAATACAACTGCCGTTTCGGCGATCCCGAAACGCAGGTCGTCCTGCCGCTGCTTGAGAGCGATCTCTTCACCGTTATGCAGGCGGTCACGAACGAAACGCTCGCCGATTGCCCCGTGAAATTCTCGGATCGCTACGCGGCGTGCGTCATTATGGCGTCGAAGGGCTACCCCGTCAAGTACGAAAAGGGCTTCCCGATCGACATCCCCGAGGAAGTCGCCGACAACGTTTACGTTGCGGGCGCCGCTCTCAAGGACGGAAAGATCGTCACGTCCGGCGGACGCGTTCTCGGCGTCTGCGCACAGGAAAATACGCTGAAAGAGGCGCTCAGAGTCGCGTACGAACGCGTCGGCAAGATCCGTTTTGAAAACGCGTTCTGCCGCTCCGATATCGGAGCCCGCGCCCTGAAAGCTTTCGAACGGTAAAATCGTCGTTTACCGATTCCACAATCAAGAAAGGATCGTTACAGCATGGTCTACCGCATTTTCGTGGAGAAGAAAAAGGAGCAGGCGCAGGAAGCGCGCTCCCTTCGTTACGATATCAACAATCTGCTCGGTATCGGCAGCGTGAAGGACGTTCGCGTCATCAACCGCTACGACGCCGAAAATATCACCAAAGACCTCTTTGACTACGCGGTCGGGACGGTCTTCTCCGAGCCGCAGCTCGACGACACGTGCGAGTGCCCCGATCTTTCGGGCGCCTGCGTCTTCGCCGTTGAGTATCTGCCCGGTCAGTTCGATCAGCGCGCCGATTCCGCCGCGCAGTGCATCCAGATCATCTCGCAGGGCGAGCGCCCCGTGATCCGCTCGGCAAAGGTCTACGCGCTTTACGGTGATCCCAATGAAAAAGAGATCGAGACGATCAAGAATTACGTCATCAACCGCGTCGAAGCGCGCGAAGCGTCCCTTGAAAAGCCCGAAACGCTCAAAACCGATTACAATATCCCGACGGAAGTCAAGACGCTCGAAGGCTTTACGGCACTCGAGCGCAAGGGTCTTGAAAAATTCGTTTCCGATTACGGTCTTGCGATGGACGCGGACGACATCGAATTCTGTCAGACCTATTTCAGATCCGAGCATCGCGACCCGACGATCACCGAGATCCGCATGATCGACACCTACTGGTCCGACCACTGCCGCCACACGACGTTTCTGACGGTCATCGACGACGTGAAGTTCGAGGATCCGCTCCTGCAGAAAACCTACGACGAGTACGTCGCCGTCAGAAAAGACCTCAACAGAACGAACAAGAAGATCTGCCTGATGGACATCGCCACCATCGCCGTCAAGGCGCTGAAAAAGGCAGGAAAACTCGATAAACTCGACGAATCCGAAGAGATCAACGCCTGCACCGTGAAGATCGACGTCAACGTCGACGGCAAAACGGAGCCGTGGCTGCTTCTCTTCAAGAATGAAACGCACAACCATCCGACGGAGATCGAGCCGTTCGGCGGCGCCGCTACCTGTATCGGCGGCGCGATCCGCGACCCGCTCTCGGGACGCGCTTACGTCTACGGCGCGATGCGCGTGACCGGCGCTGCCGATCCGACCGTTCCGATCAAGGATACGATCCCCGGCAAGCTGCCGCAGAGAAAACTCGTCACCACGGCTGCCGCCGGTTATTCCTCCTACGGCAACCAGATCGGTCTCGCGACCGGCATCGTCGACGAGCTTTACCATCCCGGATACGCCGCGAAGCGTATGGAGATCGGCGCCGTCGTCGCGGCGGCTCCCGCCGACCACGTACGCCGTGAAGTGCCCTGCCCCGGAGACGTCGTGATCCTTCTCGGCGGCCCGACCGGACGCCACGGCATCGGCGGCGCGTCCGGCTCCTCCAAGGCGCACAACGCGCACTCCGTGGAGACCTGCGGCGCGGAAGTCCAGAAGGGCAACGCGCCCGAAGAGCGCAAGCTCCAGCGTCTCTTCAGGAACGGCGACGCCTGCCGTATGATCAAGCGCTGCAACGACTTCGGCGCGGGCGGCGTTTCCGTCGCGATCGGCGAACTCGCGGACGGTCTCGTCATCGACCTCAACGCGGTCCCGAAGAAATACGAAGGTCTTGACGGCACCGAGCTTGCGATCTCCGAATCGCAGGAAAGAATGGCGGTCGTCATCGAAAAAGAGAACGTGGACAAGTTCCTCGCGCTCGCAAAAGAAGAGAACCTGCAGGCATGCCCCGTCGCCGTCGTTTCCGAAGATCCGAGACTCGTGATGCACTGGAACGGCAAGACGATCGTCGACGTCAGCCGCGAATTTCTCAATTCCAACGGTGCCGACAAGCACGTGAAGATCGCGCCCGTCGCCCCCGGCAACTGGGCAAAGGCGATCCCCGACGACTATGAAGAGGGCTTCAAGAGCCTCGTTTCCGACCTCAACGTCTGCTCAAAGCAGGGACTTTCCGAGAGATTTGACTCGACGATCGGCGCGGGCACCGTGATGATGCCCTTCGGCGGAAAACGCCAGCGCACGCCCGCACAGGCGATGGTGCAGAAGGTTTCCGTCGAAAAGAAACACACCGACACCTGCTCCTTCATGAGCTGGGGCTACAACCCCTATATCACGGAGGCTTCGCCTTACCACGGCGCTTATCTCGCCGTCGTTGAGAGCGTTTCCAAGCTCATCGCCTCCGGCGCGTCCTTTGAGGACGTTTACCTCACTTTCCAGGAATATTTTGAGAAGCCCGGAAACGATCCCAAACGCTGGGGCAAGCCCCTCTCCGCCCTGCTCGGTGCTTTCGCCGCGCAGATGGATTTCGGCATCGGCGCGATCGGCGGCAAGGACTCCATGTCCGGCTCGTTCGAAAAACTCGACGTGCCTCCGACGCTCGTTTCGTTTGCCGTTACGACCGGCAAAACTGCGGACGTCGTCTCCGGCGATCTGAAAAAAGCCGGCAGCAAGCTCGTTCTGCTTTCTCCCGCCTACGGCGAGAACGGTCTTCCCGTTCCCGCGTCCCAGATCGATATCTGGAACAAGGCAACCGCCTTGATGCGTGCGGGCAAAGTCTTCTCCGCTTATACGCCCGGTTTCGGCGGCGTCGCGGAAGCGGTCTTCAAGATGTCGCTCGGCGAAGGATTCGGCTTTACGTTCGACGACACGCTCACGAAAGACGACCTCTTCGGCTACCGCTACGGCTCGATCCTGCTTGAAGTCGCTCCCGGGACCGAGATCGGCAAAACGATCGGTACGGTCGGCGGATCCTCCTTTGTTTACCGCGGCAAGGCGATCGCCGCAAAGACGCTCGACGATCTCTACGAAGGCAAGCTCGAAGGCGTCTATCCCAAGTACGTCAAGGCATCGGGCGACCGTGTCGAAACCGTTTCCCACAAGGCGGAATCGTGGGCGTCTCCCGCGATCAAGTGCGCAAGGCCCGTCGTTCTGATCCCCGCGTTCCCCGGCACGAACTGCGAATTCGATTCCGCGAAAGCGGTGCGCGACGCGGGCGCCGAGCCCAAGATCCTCGTCGTCAACAACCTGTCGGCGGACGGCATCCGCGAGAGCGTCGATCGCTTCGCAAAGGAACTGAAAAACGCGCAGATGATCTTCATCCCCGGCGGATTCTCCGGCGGTGACGAGCCCGACGGCTCCGGCAAGTTCATCACGGCGTTCTTCCGGGACTCAGCGATCAAAGAGGGCGTCTCCGATCTGCTCGACCGCCGCGAAGGACTGATGTGCGGTATCTGCAACGGCTTCCAGGCGCTGATCAAGCTCGGTCTCGTTCCCTACGGCAAGATCATCGACACCGATGAAAACTGCCCGACGCTGACCTTCAACACGATCGCTCGCCACCAGTCGATGATCGTCAGAACGCGCATCGCATCGAACAAATCGCCCTTCCTTTCCCTGATGAACGTCGGCGACGTTGTGAACGTTCCGATCTCTCACGGCGAAGGACGCTTCCTCTGCTCCGACGAATTGCTCAAGAAGCTGATCGCGAACGGTCAGATCGCCACCCAGTACGTCGATCTCGACGGCAATCCGACGATGGACGTCCGCTTTAACCCCAACGGCTCCGCTCTCGCCGTGGAAGGCATCACCTCCCCCGACGGCAGAGTCTTCGGTAAAATGGGACACAGCGAGCGCGTCGGCGACGGTCTTTACAAGAACGTCGAGGGCAACTACAACATTCGCATGTTCGAAGCGGCTGTCAAATATTTCAAATCTTAAAAATATACAGAATACAGGAGGACTCCTCAATGGCTTACTTATCCGATATCGAGATCGCACAGTCGTGCGAAATGAAACCCATCCGGGAGATCGCCAAAAAGGCAAAGATCGAAGACGAATACGTCGAGCCGTACGGCAAGTACAAGGCTAAGATCGACCTGTCTCTCCAGAACGACGCATCGAGAAAGAACGGCAAACTGATCCTCGTCACCGCGATCACGCCCACTCCCGCAGGAGAGGGCAAGACGACGACCACGATCGGTCTTGCGGACGGTCTTTCCCGCATCGGCAAGAACGTTACCGTTGCTCTTCGCGAGCCGTCTCTGCGTCCCGTTTTCGGCGTCAAGGGAGGTGCTGCCGGCGGCGGATACGCGCAGGTCGTCCCGATGGAAGACATCAACCTGCATTTCACCGGTGACTTCCACGCGATCGGCGCCGCCAACAACCTGCTCGCCGCCATGCTCGACAACCACATCCAGCAGGGCAACTCGCTCGGCATCGACCCGAGAAAGATCACCTGGAAGAGATGCGTCGACATGAACGACCGTCAGCTCCGTTTCGTCGTGGACGGTCTCGGCGGAAAAGTCAACGGCACGCCCCGTGAGGACGGATTCGACATCACCGTCGCTTCCGAGATCATGGCGGTCTTCTGCCTCGCTTCCTCCATTTCCGATCTGAAAGCGCGTCTTTCCCGCATCATCGTCGGCTATACCTACGACGACAAGCCCGTCACCGCAGGCGACCTCAAGGCGGTCGGCGCGATGACCGCGCTGCTCAAGGACGCTCTGAAGCCGAACCTCGTCCAGACCCTCGAAGGAACGCCCGCGTTCGTACACGGCGGTCCGTTCGCCAACATCGCGCACGGCTGCAACTCCGTGATCGCGACCAGAATGGCTATGAAGATGGGCGACTACACCGTCACGGAAGCAGGATTCGGCGCCGATCTCGGCGCGGAGAAATTCCTTGACATCAAGTGCCGTATGGCGGGTCTTACCCCGAACGCGGTCGTCGTCGTCGCAACCGTCAGAGCGCTTAAGATGCACGGCGGCCTCGCGAAGACCCAGCTCGCGACCGAGGATCTGAACGCCCTCGAAAAGGGTATCCCGAACCTTCTGCGTCACGTTTCCAACATCAAGAACATCTACGGTCTCCCCTGCGTCGTCGCCGTCAACCGCTTCCCGACCGACACCGACAGCGAGATCGAATTCATCATCAAGAAGTGCCGTGAGCTCGGCGTCAACACCGTTCTTTCCACCGTCTGGGCGGAAGGCGGCAAGGGCGGCGAAGCGCTCGCCAAAGAAGTCGTGCGTCTCTGCGAAGAGGAAAAGCCGGACTTCAGGTTCTCCTACGACCTCGATCTTCCGATCGAAGAAAAGATCAAGGCGATCGTCACGAAGGTCTACGGCGGCAGCGGCGTTTCGATCCTGCCCGCAGCGAAGAAGCAGATCGATCAGCTGACCGCTCTCGGATTCGACAAGATCCCCGTCTGCATCGCGAAGACGCAGTACAGCTTCTCCGACGACCCGACGAAGCTCGGCGCACCCGAGAACTTCACGGTCACGGTCAAGAACGTCAAGGTCTCGGCAGGCGCCGGATTTATCGTCGTTCTGACCGGCGACATCATGACGATGCCCGGACTCCCGAAAGTCCCCGCAGCCGAGAAGATCGACGTCGACGACGACGGCAAGATCGTCGGACTCTTCTGATAATAAAAGCGCAGCAAAAAATGACACCCGAGGGTGTCATTTTTTGTTGTGCGCCATCATTTGCCAGTAGGTGCGGATCATATAGACGGGCGACGCCGATGCGTGGTTTTCGAAATCCATTCGCTCGAAGAGTTCGGCAGTCGCATCGATCGCCTGATCGGGGACGCTTTCTTCGGCAAGAATCAGAAGGTGCGGGACGTTCACGATATCGTGCGGGAGCCGGAGATCCCGTTTGAAGTCGGGATCGGGCGCCGGAACGTTATACGCAAATCCGTTCAGCGGCAGGTGACCGGCAAGCAGCTTGTTGTAGACGAGCAGTCTCTTGCGCCACTCCCTGCAGGGCGTCGTGAAATGCAGATCGTCCCTCTGCATCTCGTCGAGCAGTTTTTCCGTAACGCCTTCGGTAAAAGCGGCGGTCAATTTGAGAAGCTTCAGATAGCGCTCCTTATACGGTGCATCGGTCTCAAGCTCGTAGCAGAGCCGCGTCGAAATCTGCATCTGGTCGATGCCGAAGGTGTAATTCCAGTACTTGCCGTCGGCGAGTTTATAGGATTCATCGAGGCATTCGTCGCGGTACTGTCTGTAAAGATTGAGCCAATGACGGTCGCCCGAAGCGTCGTACGCCGCGAGATAGAACATCGGCAGACGCAGCCATTCGTGCGGGTCGATCTTCTTGCCGTACATCGTCGAGACGATGCCCGGCTTGCCGTCGGTACGCAAGAGGCAGTAACCGTTCTCCTTCGTGACGCATTTTTCGGCGTATTCGGCGAACGAAACGAGATAATCGCGCAGTTCGGCGTCTTCGTCCTTCGTGCAGAGCGGGCAGCGCAGATAGCGGTAAATGCCGTAGATCACGTGCGTGTACTGATCTCTCGAAGAATCCATATAGAAGGATTTTCCGTCCTCGGGAGAAACGTCACGCGCGAGAAATCCGCGGATGCCGGAAACGGTACAGAGCGTGCGGAGACCCTTGAGGATCATTTTCGCCTCTTTGGAAAGCGATGCGTCACGGGTCGCGTCGTACCGTTCGCAGAGCGTTTCGAGCAGCATACCCGCGTGGATGCCGCCGTCCTCCATGCCCGTATTCCAGCCGCAGGGGTTCGGCAGATTCAGCCGGATCTCTTCGGGGGTCGGGAGATGGCGGATCGCGCCGTCCTCTCCCTTGCCCGTCAGAACGTCGTAGAAAAGACCCGTTTTTTCGCAGTAAAGCCGTTCGAAAACGTAATCCCACGCCATTTCGGCGCGCTTTTCAATTGATCTTAAACCCATCTTTTCAGTTTCCCGTTATTTCAGTTCGATGATGCTCTCGTCCCACATTTCGGGCACTTCGTAACCCATCAGATTGACGGTCGAAGCGGCAACGGAAGAGAGTCCCAGTTTCTTGTCGGTCTTGACGCTATAGTGTTCCCCGCTGAAATTGTCGTAGAAGATGCAGGGCACGGGATTCAGCGTATGGCTCGTTTTTGCCTTCGGCTTGCTGTTCTTGTCGAGCTTCGGCTCCTTCGTCTTCTTGTCGAGTTCGTACATCTCGTCGGCGTTGCCGTGGTCTGCCGTGATGATCGCGGCGCCCTTTGCGGCGTCGATGACGGGCAGGAGGCGTGCGAGCTGCAGGTCGAGCGCTTCGACAGCGATCCGCGTTGCCGCCATATTGCCGGTGTGTCCGACCATATCGCCGTTCGGGTAGTTGACACGGATATACTTATACTTGCCGGACTCGATGAGTTCGATCATTCTGTCGGTGATCTCCGCGCATTGCATCCACGGGCGCTGTTCGAACGGAACGACGTCCGACGGTCTTTCGATATAGACTTCAAGCTCATCGGAGAACTTGCCGGAGCGGTTGCCGTTCCAGAAGTAGGTGACGTGACCGTATTTCTGCGTTTCGGAGATCGCCGCGACGCTGATGCCGGTGTTTGCCATAAATTCGCCCATCGTGTTGGTGATTTCCGGCGGGTTGACGAGGTAACGCTTCGGAATGTGGAGGTCGCCGTCGTATTCGAGCATACCGGCGTAAATGACCTTCGGCATCCGGACGCGGTCGAATTTGTCGAATTCGTCGCCCGCGTCGAAGGTCTTGGAGACCTCGATCGCGCGGTCGCCGCGGAAGTTATAGAAGATGACGGAATCGTTGTCTTCGATCGTGCCGACGGGCTTGCCGTCCTTCGCGATCACGAACGGAGCAAGATCCTGGTCGATCGCGCCCGTTTCGTTCCTCAGGG
>JAZLHQ010000065.1:0-3346 GCA_045616925.1 Eubacteriales bacterium
GGGATCGAACCCGCGGGCAAGCCGGGCGGGTTTACGGAAAAGGCGGAGATTCTGCTCGGTGCCCCCCTTCTGAAATTGCCGGGACTTCCGGGAAAATACGCGCCAAAAAGCGCGGGGATCGCTCTCTGGCGGGCGATTTTACGCGCGCGTCTCTGTGAAAAGGAATCATGATGAAAAGAGAAAGAAAGGAACGAAACGGATGACGAAGATGAAAATCGGGTGGGGCTTCTGCGGCTCCTTTTGTACGCTCTCACGCTCGGCCGAGATCCTGAAAGAGATCACGAAGGATTTTGACGTCCTGCCGATCTTCAGCCCCGCCGTGCAGCAAACGGACACCCGATTCGGAAAAGCCGAGGAGATAACGGACGGGATCGAAGCGATCTGCGGAAACCGGGCGGTCAGAACGATCGCCGAAGCGGAGCCGCTCGGACCGAAAAATCCGCTCGATCTCCTTCTGATCGCGCCCTGCACGGGCAATACGCTTGCAAAACTCGCAAACGGGATCACGGACACGGCGGTGACGATGGCGGCGAAAGCGCATCTGCGCTCGGGGCGACCGCTCGTCTTGGCGCTTGCGAGCAACGACGCGCTCGGCGCTAATCTCACGAATATAGGCACGATGCTGAATCGAAAGAACGTGTATTTCGTGCCGATGTCGCAGGACGATCCGAAAAATAAACCGTCGTCGCTCGTCGCGGACTTCGGAAAGATCGGGGAAACGCTTGCCTTCGCCGTGAAGGGCAGGCAGATCGAGCCCGTGTTCTGCTGAAATGAAGGATCCGCGGAAGGATAGTTCCGCGGATCTTCACATAATATTCATGCTCCGTTCGCGCTATTTTTCATATTTTCGGGTATAATGAGGCATCATTGTGAAAAAAGGACGAAAAAATGAAAAAAACGATTGCCTTGCTCCTCGTTCTGCTTCTGATTATCCCGCTCGTCTCCTGCAAAGGCGGCGCCGGTGAGCCGATCGACTTGTCGGACAAAACGATCGTGATCAACGAAAACACGTCAAAGATCACGGATCCCGAGGTCCCCGAAGAAGCGAAAAAGAGCGAAAGCGCGGAAGCCGATACGCATATCGTGCTTTCGGACGTCGGTATTGAGATCGACGGCGTCGGTGCCGACGCCTCCGGCAGCATTCTGACGATCACCAAAGCGGGAACGTACGAACTGACGGGAAATCTTTCAAACGGAAAGATCGTCGTCGATACCGAAGACGAAGAAAAAGTGAAGATCGTTCTGAACGGCGTCGACCTTTCGTCGGACGGCTGCCCCTTCGTCGTTCTATCCGCGCCGAAGCACGTCACGCTTCATTTGCAGAAGGGTTCCGTCAACGTGATCTCCGACGGCAAAACGCGCAATACAAACGAGCAGGACTATAACGCTGCGATCTACAGCAAAGACGATCTGAAGATCTCGGGCGCCGGTATGCTCACGGTCAAAGGAAATTTCGGGCGCGGCGTCAACTGCCGCGACGATCTCACGTTCGAGAACGGAACGATCGTCATCGAGGCGAAAACCCACGCGATCGAAGGCAAGGACAGCGTAACGGTGACGGGCGGCTCGCTTTACGTCACGGCGGGCACGGACGGCATCCGCTCCGACAACACCGAAGACGAAGAGAAGGGAAACGTCCTCATCGAAAACGGCACGATCAAGATCGAATGCGGCGACGACGGCATCCACGCGGAAAATACGCTGACGGTCGCGGGCGGCACGATCGACGTGACAGACAGCTATGAAGGACTTGAAGCAAACCAAATCCTCATTTCGGGCGGCAGTACGACCGTTTACGCGCGCGACGACGGCGTGAACGCCTCCGGCGGAAATTCGTCCGGCTTCGGACCGGGCGGAGGGGGCGGATTCGGACCGGGAGGCGGCGGAGGACACGATCCGAGATATCCGAAACGCAACGACCAATCTGCGGAGACCTCCGGAAAAACGCCCGAGATCACGATCAGCGGCGGCTATCTCGAAGTAACGACGCCGCGCGGCGACACGGATGGCATCGACTCGAACGGAAATATCACGATAACGGGCGGCACGGTCTTCGTCAAGGGCGGCAGCAGCACGGGCAATATGTCGGGATCCGTTGACACGGATGGGAAGATCACGGTCAGCGGCGGCGTCGTGATCGCGTTCGGCGGCATCTGCGAATTGCCGTCAAACGCGGATTCGGTCGGGATCTATTGTCAGCGCAGGACGTTTTCATCGGGCGACTATACGCTCGCCGATAACGACGGAAACGCGCTTCTCTCGTTCACTTTGAGCGAAAGCTACGGCGGACTCTGGATCACGCTGCCGACTTTGAAGACCTCCTGCAAGTATAAACTTCTCAAAAACGGCGAAACGTGTCTCTCGTGGACGCAGAAAAACGCGTGGCAGAGCGTTTCGTGATACGAAAAGAGCGGTCAGTTCCGCTCTTTTTCTTTCGGTATCAGAACGACGTCGCCGCGGTCGTTGATGCTCATATAAAAGACGTCGGCAAGGACGTGCCCGCGCGACCGGATCATATTTTTGAGCATCCCTTCGCTGATTTTCAGCTTTTCAATGCTCGATTTGTTGATATACCCGTTGAAAACGAGGACGTGCGCCATGCCGGACTCCGGAACCGTCAGTTTGATATCGTCGGGCGTCACGGGTGCGTATTTCCGATAGGGAAAAGCGGAGATCGAGCCGTCCGCTTCGAGGATCGCGTATCGGATCTCGTTGAGATCGGCAAATCCGAGCCCGCGCAGGGCGGCGCCCAACTCTTCAACGCTCATACGTGCGCGCCGGATCTCCCGCTGGTCGATCCTGCCGTCGAATATAAGATAAGAAGGAACGCCGTCGACCCACTTCTTGATCGCGGGAAAACGGCAGGAAACGAGCGGGATCAGGATCTCGAAAAGGAGAACGACGGACATCGAAGCGATCGCCTCCGGCAAAGAGATCTGCGCGCCGGCGATCGGAGAAGCGGCGATCTCGGAGATCAGAAAGGCGCAGATCAGTTCCGATACCTCCATTTCGCCGAGCTGGCGCTTTCCCATCAGACGCATGAAGAACATCAGAACGATATAAACGAGTACGGTCATATAAAGAATTCGAAGCACTTTGGATCCCTCCACGTTGGATGTTTTCGTTAGTTTGTGGAAAAGAGCGGGAAATATGTAAAAAACGTGGCGATTACTCGGCGTTTTTGACAAAAATAAAAAATATGTCGAAAACCCCCTTGACAAAGTAAAAAAGAGTGATATAATGGCGGAGCTGTCTTGAAGCGGAACCGACGCAAGGGAAGAGCAAGAAAGAAAAAGAAAGTAAAAAAAACTTAAACTTTTTTGCGAAAACCCCTTGACAAGCGAGA
>JAZLHQ010000066.1:0-6421 GCA_045616925.1 Eubacteriales bacterium
TCGTTTCGAGAGAGTAATTGAACATTTCCTCTCCTTTTTCACGGTATTCGGGATTGACCCAACTTTCGTCGAGTTCTTCGCCGTCGACGACGACGCGCCACTCGGTGAAGTCGATATAAAGGTGCTGACCGCCGACGGCGATCACGCGTTTGACGAGCGGTTCGTCGAGCTGCTGCCACGGCTGCACGATCACGACGTCGCCGACCTTCGGCTCGTAAAAGGCGCTGACGATCACGAGACGGTCGTTTTCCTCAAGCGTCGGGAACATCGACGAGCCGTTCACGGGCGAATTGCGCATGAAAAACGTCATCAGGATGACGACGAAAGCGAGAGAGAAGACGAGAAGCTCGTACCATTCGAGAAAAGCGCCGGCGGCGGGTCTTTTGCCGTCAGGTGTCTGATTGCGGTCCATATCGGTATCCTTTCGGGAGATAATCTGAAATTTGAATATATCCATATTATTATAACACACTCGCGGACAAATGTAAAGACGCCCGAAAGAAAAAATACGGTAAAAAAATTGCAAAATATTTCAAAAAAATTGAAAAAAGGGGTTGCAATTTGCAAAAGGATGTGTTATAATCACGCTTGTCACGTCATGTGACCACTACCGGGCGGTCCGCCGCACTTGATGCGTGAACGCGCCGTGAATATCAGAGGAGGGCCTTAAAATGGATTTGATGAAGGCTTTTACGAACGATCAGTTGAAGACCGAAGTCCCCGCGTTCAACGTCGGTGATAACGTCAAGGTTTACAACAAGATCAAAGAAGGAAACAAAGAGAGAGTTCAGCTTTTCGAAGGAACCGTTATCGCAAAGAAGGGTACCGGTATTTCCGAGACCTTTACCGTGAGACACGTTGCTTACGGTGTCGGCGTTGAGAAGACGTTCCCCATTCATTCTCCCTGCGTCGAGAAAGTCGAAGTCACCCGCGTCGGCGACGTACGCCGCGCAAAGCTCTACTACCTGCGCGACAGAGTAGGTAAGAGCGCAAAGGTTAAAGAGAAGATTTAACCTGTACAAAAATTCGAGTAAAGAGGTGTGAGAAATGAAGGAAGGAATTCATCCCGATTATAAGGAAGTAACCATCAGATGCGCTTGCGGCAACGAAGTCAAAACGCGTTCCACGAAGGGCGATATGACCGTTGAAATCTGCTCCAAGTGCCATCCGTTCTTTACGGGCAAGCAGAAGTTCGTGGATGCCGGCGGCCGCGTTGATAAGTTCAAGAAGCGTCTGCAGGGTCTTCAGCAGTAATTTTCTGCGAAATATCCGGGAAAGGGAGGCAGTGCATTTCGGGTTACCGTTGCGCTGCCCCCTCTTTTTATGCAAAAACCGAATGACGAACGCAATTTGCGGGTAAAATGAAACAGAATGAAAACGGAAAGATTTTTTGATAAGGAAGAAAAAACGCCGGCGATCCTGATCGCGCTGCAGACGCGCGACAAAACGCCGCACGATCTCGCCATCTCGCTCGACGAACTCGAAAGGCTCCTCGATACGGCGGGCGGCACGCTCTTCGCCTGCGTGACGCAGGCGCGCGAAACGCCGGATCCGAAGACGTTCCTCGGCAGCGGCAAGATCAAAGAGGTCGCCGAACTTTGCAAAAACAACGGCGTCTCTCTCGTCATCTGCGACGACGAACTGTCTCCCGCACAGATCAAAAACCTCGAGAACGAGCTGTCGGACGGCGATTCCGACGTCCGCGTCATCGACCGCAGTATGCTGATACTCGATATTTTCGCCCTGCACGCCGTGAGCGCGGAGGGAAAATTGCAGGTCGAGCTCGCGCAGCTCAGATATACGATCCCGCGCCTCACGGGTCACGGCACGGAGATGTCGCGCCTCGGCGGCGGCATCGGTACGCGCGGTCCGGGCGAGAGCAAGCTTGAGACCGACAGGCGGCACTTGATGCGCCGCATCGACGCCTTGCAGGAACAGATCACCGAGCTTGAGAAGAACAGAATGCTGCAAAGATCCCGCCGCGACCGCTCGGAGATTCCGAAGATCGCGATCGTCGGCTATACGAACCAGGGCAAATCGACGCTTCTAAACCGTCTGACGGACGCGGGGATCCTTGCGCAGGATAAACTGTTCGCGACCCTCGATCCGACGACGCGCAAATATACGCTTCCGAGCAAAAGAGAGATCCTTCTGACCGACACGGTCGGATTCATACGCAATCTGCCGCATCATCTGATCAGCGCGTTCCGCTCAACGCTCGACGAAGCGGTCTGGTCGGACGCACTTCTGGTCGTCATCGACGCGTCCGATCCGGAGGCTGCAAGCCAGCTCGAGGTCACGCAGAAACTGCTTTTCGACCTCGGAGCTACGGATAAACCGACGGTCTACGTGCTCAATAAATGCGATCTCTGCGAAGAGATCCCGACGGAACTGCTCGCGATGACCGACAGGGAGCATACGGTCGCGATCTCGGCGCTCGACGGCAGAGGGATCGATCAACTCGTCGAAGAACTCGAAAAGATCGCCCTCGGCGGCAAGAAATACTGCATCTTCCACGTCCCCTACGAGCAGCAGAATCTGATCGGCAAGCTCTATCAGACGGCGACGGTCGAGGACGTCAGCTACGATAACGATTACATCACGGTCTGCGCGGTCGCCGACGAAAAGGCGATCGGACAGCTTCGCAAATACCTCGCGTCCTCGTGAGTCACCATAAGGAGAAAACGAAATGAACAACAAAAAAACGCTTCACAACGTACTTGAGATCGTTCTGACGGTCCTTTTCGCGGGCATCGTCTTCTATCTCCTGCTCCCCGCGATCAATCTGCAGTCGAAGGAATTTTACGTTTATCTGATCTCGATCGCGGCATTTTATCTGATCGTCTCTGCATTTATCGAAAAGAGAGTGCCGATCAAGGTCGGTGCCTCGGTCGAATTCGATCCGCACAGACTCCGCGAGCGTTTTTCAAAACGCGGACGGAAGAAAGATCCGAAGGTCGCGGTCCCGCTGATCGTGATCGGCGCGCTCCTGCTCGTTCTGATCGTCGGCGCGCTCTCGAGCGCCGTCTTCCTGCGCGCCGGTGCGTACAGCAAGCTGATCACGACCGAAACGGGCGATTTCTCGGCGGACGTCGAAGTGATCTCCTTCGATCAGATCCCGATGCTCGACGAGGATTCTGCCAATATGCTCGCGAACCGCAAGCTCGGCGAGCTTTCCGATCTCGTCAGCCAGTTTGAAGTGGACGCAAGCTCCGTGCAGATCAACCACGAAGGAACGCCCGTGCGCATCACGTATCTCAACTACGGCGATTTCTTCAAATGGATCAAAAACCGCGCGGACGGTATCCCCGGCTATATGCTCACGGATATGGTCACGCAGGAAGTGAAGCTCGTGCGCCTTTCCGAAGGCATCCACTATTCGCCGAGCGAGCATTTCTCGCACAATATCACGCGCCACCTGCGCTTCAGATATCCGACGCTTCTTTTCAAGGACGTGAATTTCGAGATCGACCCCGAAGGCAATCCCTACTGGATCGCCTCCGCCGTCCAGAGAAAGATCGGACTGTTCGGCGGTGAGGACGTGAAGGGAACCGTCGTCGTCAACGCGGTCAGCGGCGAATGCACGTATTATACCGCCGGCGAGATCCCTTCGTGGGTCGACCGCGTTTATACGGCGTCTCTGATCATCAAACAGTACGATTATTACGGCAAATATCACAACGGCTTCCTGAACTCCCTCTTCTCGCAGAAGGACTGCACGGTGACGACCGAAGGATATAACTATATCGCGATCGGCGACGACGTTTACGTCTATACGGGCATCACGTCCGTCGGCGGCGACGAGTCGAACGTCGGCTTCATCCTCGTCAATCAAAGAACGAAGGAAGCGAAATACTACAACATTCCGGGCGCGGAAGAATTTTCGGCGATGAATTCCGCCGAGGGCGCCGTCCAGCAGTACTCCTATAAATCGACGTTCCCGATCCTTCTCAACATCGGCGGCGAGCCGACCTACTTCATGTCGCTGAAGGACGAATCCGGACTCGTCAAGATGTACGCGATGGTAAACGTCAGACAGTACCAGATCGTATCGTCGGCAAATTCCGTCTCGGAGTGCGAGAAGAAATACGAGAACCTTTTGAGAGAGAACGGGATCTTCGACGAACCCGACGAGCCCGCCGACGATCTTTCCGAGGTCAAGGGTAAGATCACGGAAATGAAGAGCGCCGTCATCGAAGGCACGACCTGCTTCTATTTAAGACTCGATTCCGGCGACAAGGTTTACCGCGTGAGCGTCAAAGAGAATGAAAACGTGATCCTTCTGGGCGTCGGCGACGCCGTTACGCTCAAATATCTGCCCGCCTTTGCCGAAGATGCGATCATTCCCGCTTCGGAACTTGTCATCACGAATGAGTAATCCGTTTATCACCCTCTCGGATTACGGAGAGGGCGTCTATGAAGAAAAGAAAAGTGTTTTCACGGGCAGATGCATGCCCGTGAAAACGGAAGAGGAAGCGCTTGCTTTCCTCAGTAAGATCCGCCGCGAAAACGCGGACGCCCGTCACAACGTTTACGCCTATATTTTGCGGGAAAACAATATCGCAAGATACAGCGACGACGGCGAGCCGCAGGGAACTGCCGGCGTGCCCGTTCTCGAAGTGCTTAAAAAGAACGGGATCTCGGACGCGATTATCGTCGTCACCCGCTATTTCGGCGGGATCCTGCTCGGCACGGGCGGACTCGTGCGCGCCTACGGCGCCGCGGCCTCCGAAGCCATTCTGGCGGCGGGGATCGCGCGTCTCGTACCGTACGGGATCTACGAGATCCGCGCGCAGTACGGGCAGATCGACAAGCTGCGCTTCGAGATCTGCAGGATGCCCGTTCTGACGGACGGGATCGACTACGGCGAAAACGTGCGTCTGACAGTCGCCGTGCCGGATACTTACGAAGAACGGTTTCTCAAACGGCTGCTCGATATCGGCGCCGGAAAGCTGCCCGTTGTGAAAACGGGCGAGCGCCTCGATGCAGAGCCTTCGGAAGAAAACGCCGCGAACTGAATACGAATATACGCAAAATGAGCGAAAATGTCGAGAAAAAAAGTATTTTTCGCAAATCTTGCGTATATTTTTATATAGTAAATTATCGGAGGCTGCCATGAACATCCGCGAAATGCTCGAAGAGCGGGAAAGGACGGAACTTTCGCCCTACGCCTGCCTCGTCTCGGAGTCGAAGGGAAGACTCAAAGAACTGCCCGAGGACGATCTGAGAACGGATTTCCAGTGCGACCGCGACAGGATCACGCACTGTAAATCCTTCAGAAGACTCATGCACAAAACGCAGGTCTTTCT
Source organism: Eubacteriales bacterium (assembly GCA_045616925.1). Lineage (GTDB taxonomy): Bacteria > Bacillota > Clostridia > Oscillospirales > CAG-272 > JAZLHQ01. The sequence continues at coordinate 5,310 of JAZLHQ010000066.1, forward strand.
GTCTCCGGAGCACGATCATTACCGCACGCGTCTGACCCATACGCTCGAAGTCACGCAGATCGCGCGTTCGATCTCGCGCTCGCTTAGGCTCAACGAGGATCTGACGGAGGCGATCGGCCTCGGTCACGACCTCGGCCACACGCCGTTCGGTCACGCGGGAGAAAGAGTTTTGCAGCGCTGCTACGCTTCCGATTTCACGCACTGCGCGCAGTCCCTGCGAACGGTCGATCTCATCGAAGATCTCAACCTGACCTACGAGGTCAGAAACGGCATCCTCTGCCATTCGGGCGACACGCTCGCGGATACGCTCGAAGGGCGCGTCGTGCGCTATGCCGACAGGATCGCCTATATCAATCACGACATCGACGACGCCTGCCGCGCGCACATCCTCTCGCCCGACAGTATCCCCGAAGGACTCCGCAGGACGCTCGGCGAAACGCCCGCGCAGCGCATCAATACGATGATCCGCTCGGTCATAAGAGCAAGTCAGGATAAGAACGAGATCCTGATGGAAGACGATATCCAGCTCGCGACCGACGATTTGAGACAGTTTTTGTTTGAAAACGTCTATTTCGGCTCCGAAGCGAAGACCGAAGAGGGAAAAGCCGAAAAAATGCTTGAAATGATGTTCCGCCATTTCGTCGAATTTCCGGACGATCTGCCGGCGGAATATATCCCCACGCGTATGACGGAGGGGATCGAACGCGCCGTCTGCGATTATATCGCGGGAATGACGGACCGGTACGCGATGAACGTGTTCAGACACCTCTTCGTGCCGAAGGTCTGGGGCGCGGACGAGCTGTAAAAACGGAAAGAAAAAAGAAAGGTGGTAAGGATATGGCGATCGATCCCGCGGTCGTGGAAGAAATACGGTACAGAAATCCGATCGAAGACGTGATATCCGGCTACGTTTCTTTGAAAAGAGCGGGGACGAACCTCGTCGGGCTCTGCCCCTTCCACAGTGAAAAATCACCGTCCTTCACCGTGTTCCCGGGCACGAGCAGCTTTTACTGCTTCGGCTGCGGCGCGGGCGGCAACGTCGTCAGTTTCATCTGCAAGATCGAAAACCTCGATTATCCCTCGGCGCTTGAATTTCTCGCAAAGCGCGCGGG
>JAZLHQ010000067.1:0-11434 GCA_045616925.1 Eubacteriales bacterium
CTTCGCGTAGTGCGTGTCGGAGACACGGAACATGGGCGGATCCTTGAGCGTATCGATCTTCAGGCAATAGGGGTTTCTCGGGGCAAACGGATCGCCGACGATACGGTTGTAAAGAGACGGCGGTGTGCCCGAGATCGAATAGAGCTTCGTGTTCTTTTCGGCGAGCTGCGGCAGGGACGACAGAAGTGCCCACGTGTAGGGGTGCTTCGGATCGAAGAAGATGTCTTCGACCGTGCCGAGCTCCGCGATCTGTCCCGCGTAGAGGACCGCGACGCGGTCCGCGACGTTCGCGACGACGCCGAGGTCGTGCGTGATGAAGACGATCGTGTAACCGAATTCCTTCTGCAGATCCTTGATAAGTCTCAGGATCTGCGCCTGGATCGTAACGTCGAGCGCGGTGGTCGGCTCGTCGCAGATCAGGATCTTCGGCTGGCAGGACAGAGCGATCGCGATAACGATTCTCTGACGCATACCGCCCGAATACTGGAAGGGATAGTCGTCAAAACGGTTTTCCGCGTTCGGGATACCGACCTTTTTCATCAAAATCAGCGCACGCTTGCGGGCTTCCGCTTCGGTGCAGTCCTGATGCTTCATAATGATCGAGGTGATCTGCTTACCGATCGTGATGATCGGGTTCAGAGACGTCATCGGGTCCTGGAAGACCGTTGCGATCTTCGTACCGCGGATCTGGCTCCAGTCCTTTGCGAGCGTGATCTTGGAAAGGTCGAGCACGCAGGTGCCGTGGAGTTCTTCCTCGGTTTCATCGAGGTAGCGAACGCGGAACGCGATCTTGTCAAAGACTGCCTGACGCTCTGCTTCGTCGTCGAGATCGACGCCGACGCGCATGGCTTCCTTGACTGCCGCCGTCAGTTTCCGGACGAGGCGCATACGGCTGACGAAGCCGTATCTTCCGCAGGTCAGATAGATTTCCTTTGCGATGACGCGGTCGCGCGCGATCATCGCGTCCGTTGCGGGCGTTTTGATCTCGCTATCGTACTGCGCCTTCAGTTCACTGCACTCTTTTGCGTACTGCGACTGGTATGCGCTGTCGGCCTTGACCGCCGCCGTATGCGCGCGGATCGCGTCCTTCTCTTCCTTTTCGAGATTCTTGATCTGCTCGCTGAGATTCTTGATCTCGGCGTTCAGTTCTTTGATCTTCTCTTTTTCGCGGGAAGAATCGAGCGTCAGTTTGAGGTTGTAAGCTTCGGTGCGGCGGAACAGAAGGTCTGCTTTCTTGTCGTCGTACTGCTCGCGTTCCTCGCTGCTCAGCGTCATTTTGACATTGCGTTCGGATTCGAGCTTGTGAAGCTTCTGATAGGTCTTCGCGCCGAATTCGAGCGAGCTTGCTTTGATCAGCTTCTTCGCGGTCTTTTCGACGGTCTTGCGGTGATTGCCCGTGTAATCGACTTTGGTGTCGGCGAGTTCTTCATCGTTGAACACGATGCTTCCTTCGTCGATGAAGCCGTTGCTGTCGAGCATACCGGCAAAAGTTTTCGTGAAAACGGATTTACCGGAGCCGGACTCGCCGACGATCGCGATGGATTCGTTTTCGTAAATATCGAGGGAAATGCCGCGGATCGCGGTCAGAATTCTGCCGCGCACGCGGAACTTAACGACGAGGTCCTTGACGGACAGTAATACTTTCTTTTCCATTTTCTATTCTGCCGCCTCCTTACATGTGCGTTCTCGGGTCGGAAGCGTCACCGAGGTTCTGTCCTACGACGTAAAGCACGACCGTAATGATAGACGCGATGATAACGGGGCTCCAGAACTCGAAGGAATAAGCGGGAACGGACATATAGCTGTTCGTCTGTTCGATGACCTTACCGAGGGTCATGTCCTTAAGACCGATACCGATATAGGACAGGAAGACTTCGGAAGAGATGTAGGACGGGATCTCGGTCGCGGCGAGCGTCACGATGACGGACGTCATGAACGGGAGAATGTTCTTGAAGGTCAGGCGCAGGATCGGCGTGCCGAGGCAGCGGGACGCGAGATTGTGCTCTCTGTCGCGGATGATGACGACCTGCGTACGGATGAAGTACGCGATTCCGAGCCAGCCGGTGATCGTCATCGCGAAGACGAGCGACCAGAAGCTTGCCGACAAAACGCGCACCAGAACGATGATCAGAAGCGTATAAGGCACGTTTCCGACGATGTTGTAAAGCTCGGTCATGAAGATATCCACTTTTTTGGAGAATCCCCAGATCGCGCCGATCAGAATACCGATAAACATATTGATCGCCGCGCACACGAACGCGAGCGAGATCGAAATGCTGGAGCCGTACCAGATCGTATCGAAGGTCGAGCGGCCGTAGTCGCCGGTACCGAGGATCCAGTGCGTACTGAAACCGAGTTTTTCGATCGCCTGCTTCGGACGCAGGTGGTACGTGTCGGTCTGCGATGCGTTCGCGTATTCCGCATTCGGATCGTAATGAATCACCACGGGATAAACGTACGCAAACACGATGATGAGTGCGAGAAGCACGAGGAAGAACACGTTGATCTTTCTCGAGAAAAATACTCTGAACACCGATTTCCAGTAAGAATAGCGGGGAGCGGTGATTTTTTCGGATTCAAGCGTGGAATGGTCTACCGTTTTGAAGAGTTCTTCATCGGAAAGGCCGAATTCACTGAGATCCGTTACTTTGTTATCCATCATCTTACCTCGCTTTCTCCGTAAAGGAAATTCTCGGGTCGACGAGCGCCATCAGAATATCGCCGAGGATCAGCGATACGACGGACAGGACCGAGTAGAAGAGCGTAAGTCCTATGATCGCCGCGTTGTCGTAAAGGTTGATCGCCTTGACGAGCATACCGCCGGCACCGGGGACGACGTAAACGCTCTCCGTAATGATCGCACCGGTCAGAGCGCCGAGTACGCTGCCGGGAACGCCGTGCACGATCGGAATGACCGCGTTTTTCAGAATATGTTTGGAGAAGATCTCTCCTTCGGACAGACCGCCCGAACGCGCGAACTTGACGTAGTCAGAGTTCATCTGGTCGATCATGTAGCGGCGAACCCACTTCATCAGTCCTCCGATGGAAGGCAGCGCGAGCGATACGATCGGCAGAACGTACATCAGCTTGTTTGCGGAGTCAAGGTCGAACTGCGTAGGCAGGTGCAGCGCACGTCCGATCGCGCGGAACATAAAGATGTAAGCAAGGGACGGGACCGCGATGATGAAGATGACGTAAACCGTACCGATCTTATCGACGAGCTTGTCCTTCTTGCGCGCGAGCAGTACGCCGAGCGGAATGCCGAGCAGATAGGACATGGCCGTTGCGATGATACCGATGACGAACGAGAAGCCCATCTTCGACATACCGTTTTTCGTATTGGCAAGGTTCGTATAATCGTCCGTGAAGCGGAGCGCGTAGTAGGGGTCGCCGCTCGTATACGTGTTTGCGGCGTATTGCGCGCTGTGCAGGTCGTAAGCGACCTCATCCTCGTAGTCGCCGCTCGGGAAAGTGATCATGCTCTTGACGAGCGTACCCTGCGTCTGCGTCATCGTCTCGAAGACGTCAACACCCGTGTTGACCGTATAGGACTTGCCGAGGCGGATCCTGACGAGATTCTGATGCATATAGGGGAACTGATTGTCAAAATAGAAGAGGTATTTATGTTGCGTTCCGTTGCCCATGATCGCCGGAGAGAATTTCTCGCCGCCGTAAACGGGATCGTGAAGCGTAAACGTCAGCTTGCGCTCGCCGATGTCCGTATCCTTGTCAACGAAACGAATGTTGTCAATGAAAATGAGATCTTTGAAATAGTTCCACATACGAGTGCCGAGGGGCGTATTCTTGTATGCAAAATACTGCTGCGTGCAGCCCGGCTTGACGGTGGTGGCGCTCTTCAGCTCCGCGTCAAGTCTGACCACGGTATAACCGAGGTCCTCGTATTTTTCTTTGAATTTTGCCGCATATTCGGCGACGATCGCGGGATCGTCCGCCGGCGTAAAGCCGATCATCGCAGCTTCGTGCTGCGTGTCGAGCGAGATCTCTCCGTTTTTGCAGAGTTCGATCAGATAATCGGAATACGGGACGAAGTCAAGGTACCCGTAGTCCTCCCAGCAGGAATACTTATAGACTTCCCGCTCGTTTTTCTGCTTTTTCTGATAGATACCGTTGCCGAGAAAAATGTTGTTCTTGTCGATCAGCGTATAAAGAAGGATCATGACAACGGCAACGACCAGTATGATGGAAATAATGCCGCGCAGAAGACGGCCGAGCAGATATTTCGTCATAATTAATAATCTCTCATTACGGCAACAAAGAGGATGGACGAAAATCCATCCCCATTGTTGCCTTATTTTCGCAGGCGCCGGAGCGCCTGCGGCTAAGTCAGGTCAAAACGATCAGTTCAGACCGGTGACATGGATCATGTCGCCGCCGTCGGGCTTCATCGTATTGAGGTAGGTTGCGGGATCACCGTAGTCAGGACCCCAACCGGAGCAGTCGTACAGATCGTAGTTGCACTCCTCACCGAGGTTGCAGTAGTAACCAGCGTAGTACCAGCCGTAGATGTCGCCGGTGTCAACGAGGTTGATCTGAACGAGTCCGCCGAGAGCAGACTCAACGCTCTGCTTCAGCGCGTTTCCGCGTGCAGCATAGGTTGCGCTTGACATATATGCGGGCATATCGAGGCAGATGGGAGCAGCTGCGGTTGCCTTGACGCCTTCAGCAATTGCCTTGTCGAGCAGAGCCTTTGCTTCGGTAGGATTGTACCAGCCTTCGAAACCATCGGAGGATCCGCCGCCGGTAGAGCCGCCCTTAGGATCCCAAACCTGCATCTTGTAACCGTCTGCAGTGATCTGATCCTGGACGATCTGACCGTAGTACGTGCCTGCGGGATAGGTCTTCTCGGTGTCGCCGATCTTGATCTGAACGGGACGGCTGAGAGAAACGAACGTGCCGGGCGTATAGGTGTTACGAACGTTGTTCAGCTTGAGGTCGTCGCCCATGGAAGGAGCGTTGTACGCGCCTCTGTCGACGGACATCATGACTGCGAGACGGAAGTTCTGGTTCTTCAGAGCGTCAGCAGCAGCAGTCTTCTGAGCGTCAGACTTGGGAGAAACGAGGGTAGGATAGCCTTCGGTTGCGTATGCGCCGCGCTTAACGTTTGCGAAAACGGAGTAAGTCGTAGCGTCCGTGCCGCTGACGTAGGAGTATGCTTCGAAGTAGCTCTTGCCGTCAGCAGTCTTCTTTTCCTTAGCCATAGGAGCGGTGGTTGCGCTCAGACCGGTGCCGTCAACAACGCCTTCGATAGCGTCGTTGTAGTTCTTGGTGACGTCCTTGCCGTCGTTGTAGAGCCAAGTAATGGTCTTGATGTTGATATCGTTAGCAGCCCAGTACTTATCGTTAGCCTTGAACGTGATCTTGTTGTTGGGAGTGTAGTTCTCAACAAGGTACGGACCACAGTACAGGATGTTTTCGGGAGAGGTGCCGTATGCTTCGCCCTTGCTTTCAACGTATGCCTTGCAGACAGGTCCGAAGGGGTTGTAGGTCAGCATCGTGGGGAAGTAGTCAGCGCGTGCGCCGAGGGTGTATTCAACGGTCTTTTCGTCGATAGCCTTGATACCGACTTCAGAGAATTCGACCTGACCTGCGAGGTAAGCGTCTGCATTCTTGATGACGGATGCGAGGTATTCAAGACCTCCCTGGAGGTCAAGAACGTGCTGAAGACCGTCAACGAAGTCCTGAGCGGTCAGTTTCGCATAGGTTTCGCCGTTCTGCGTCTGCCAGGTAAGACCGTCACGAAGCGTGAAGGTGTAGGTCAGACCGTCCTTGGAGACCTTCAGGTCTTCAGCAAGAGCGTAGCAGAGACGACCTTCGCAGTCGTAAGAAACGAGGTTATCGTAGGTGTTGATGATAGCTTCGGTATCAGCTGCGAGGTAGGTGTTCGCAAAGTCCCAGGTCTTGGGGTCTGCGGAGTAACCGAAGGTGTAGGAATCCTTCAGAGTGTAGCCCTTTTCTTTGAGGTAGCCCTTAACCCAGCCTTCGAACTCGCCGGTGCCCTTGAGTTTGTTGTACTCAGCCTTGATCGCGTCGCGGTCAGCGGACTTGATAAAGTCGGTGCAGATGACGAGGTTCTCATAACGGTTCTGGTCATTACCCCAGAGGACATTCGGAGCGGTTCCGGGAACGACACGGCTCATGGCGTAGGTACCGCCCTGGGTGGTCGTAGGAAGCAGCACGCCGGCCTCGAGAAGCTTAGCCTCTGCGATAGCCTGGATTGCATACTTTGCGGAAGCGTCGGTTTCTGCTTCTGCTGCAAGCAGATACTTGTAGTATTCGCCGTAGACTGCCTTGTATTCAGCCCAGTCGGGATAGCCGGCGAAATCAGCGTCCTTGACGAGGTCAAGGTTGGGGTTAACGACGATCACTTCGTCGGTAACTGCTGCGCTTTCGAGAATAACGGGAACTCTCTTACCGGTGGAGGTAGGATCGTCTTTGTTCTCTTCCTTCTTCTTACCGCACGCGACAACGCTCGGGATGAGCATGACGAGGACAAGAAGAGCAGCAAGAATCTTTGCAAAATTCTTCATTTCTTTCTCCTGTTTTAATTTTTTTATTTTTCACCGGCAAGGCGATCCCGCCGCGGAAACTGCCCTCCTACTGCAAGCATTTCCCGTTTTGCTCCCGTCTCGTGATGAATAATACACAGTCATTCCACCAGTAGTGGATATAACATTATAGCAAGTTGAGTGGCAGTTGTCAATAGTTTTTGTGAAAAAAGTCACAATTTTGCGGTTTTTCTATCGAAAAGCGAATAAAAATGCACGCAAATCGTAAATTTTTGCGTTTTGGGCGGGATACGTCGAAAAAATCAAGTGTCAGGGAGGTGTTCCTTCGGGCAAACGCCCTTGATTTTTATAAAATCTTGTGCTATAATGCGTGTATCGGTTATGGAAGCGGGTGAAAATCCCGCGCGAGTCCGTCGCCGTGAGGCGCAAACAGGCCGGATCTGCCCGATTCCGCAAGATCGGGGACGAGCCATTGGAGATCAGATCTCCGAGAAGGTGATCCCGCCGCGCCGAGCCGGAATACTTGCCGATACTCGTCTGCTCTCCGTCCGCGGGCACCGGACGCCGGGCAAAATCATCCATATTATTATATTAAGGAGACAAACAGATGAAAAAAACAGCATTCGTAAGAATCCTGTCTCTCATTCTGTGCGTATCGCTGCTTGCGGCAACGGCGATTTTCTGCACCGGATGCAAAAAGGGACAAAAAGACCCCGGAAAAGAAGAAACCCCGACCGACGTTGCCGAGATCGGCGAAGGCAAAACGGAATTTGAATTCCGCGTGACCTTCAAGGACGGGCACACGAAATCGTACCTCGTCAAGACCGACGAAAAGACCGTCGGCGCGGCGCTCCTCAAGGTCAAACTGATCGCCGGAGACGACGGCCCCTACGGGCTCTACGTCAAGACGGTCGCCGACGAGACCGTCGACTACGAAAAGGACGGCAAGTACTGGGCGTTTATGATCGACGGCAAGATGGCTCCCGCCGGCGTCGATCAGACGAACGTCGAGGAAGGTCACGTCTATTCCTTCGAAGTGCAATAAGAAATGAAACTCAAAACACGCGAGATAACGGCGTTCGCGGTTCTCGGCGCGTTGATGTTCACGACGAAATTCGTCCTGCAGGCGCTTCCGAACGTCCACCTCGTCGGCGTTTTCATCGTCGCTGAGACGGTCGTTTACCGGGCAAAGGCGCTTTTCCCGATCTACGTCTACGTTTTCCTCGAGGGACTCGTCTACGGATTCAACCTATGGTGGATTCCCTACCTATATATATGGACGGTCCTTTGGGGCGCCGTGATGCTCCTGCCGAAGAAAATGCCGATATGGCTTTCGACGGTCGTTTACGCCGTCGTCTGTTCCCTGCACGGATTTCTGTTCGGCACGTTGTGGGCGCCCGCGCAGGCGTTGTTCTACGGGCTTGACTTCAAAGGAACGCTCTCGTGGATCGCGCTCGGTTTTCCCTACGACGTAACGCACGGCATCAGCAATTTCGTCTGCGGCGTCATTCTGATCATGCCGATGATCCGCATTCTGCGTTTGACGAACAAAAGCAACTGATATATTGGGAGACAATTATGAAGACCATCGAACTGAAAGAGACCCTGACTGCGAAAGCCAAATACGACCTGATCGTCGCGGGAGGCGGCGTTTCGGGCGTTGCGGCGGCGCTGACTGCGAAAAAGCGCGGTCTTTCCGTACTTTTACTCGAAAAATCGAACATTCTGGGCGGTCTTGCGACCCTCGGACTCGTCAACTATTTCGTTTCGATGTGCAACGGGCGCGGCAAGCAGATCGTTTTCGGTCTTGCCGACAAATGGTTCCGCGGAAGCACGCTCTACGGCTACGATTCGATGCCCGACGAGTGGAGAAACGGCGAGCCGAAGGAAGTGACCGACAAGAGAATGGTCACGCGCTATTCTCCCTACATCTTCGCGATGCAGCTGACCGAAGACGTGAAGAACGCGGGCGTCGATCTCCTCTTCGACTGCATCGCGAGTGAACCCGTCATGGAGGGCAAAAGATGCGTCGGCGTCGTGACCGTTTCCAAATCGGGACGCGAATTTTACGAAGCGGACGCCGTGATCGACGCGACCGGCGACTGCGACCTTCTCCGGCAGGGCGGCGTTCCCGTCGTACTCGGCAAGAACTATTACACCTACGGCGGCAAGAAGATCACGCTCGATTCCTGCCGCGACGCGATCGAAAAGAACGACATCCGCTACGTCTACAAAAGCTCGGGCGGCGGCACGATCAACCTTTACGGCAAAAATCAGCCCGCCGACAAGCCTCTCTGGTCCGGAACGACCGTCGAGGAAGTCACCGACTACCTCGTCGACAACCAGATCTGCTTCTTAAACAAGCTGAAGGGCGAGGATCGCAAGTCCCGCGACGTCGCGATGATGCCTCTGATGCCGAATTTCCGCACGACCTGCCGCATCGACGGCGATTACACGCTCAAGGAAGAGGACAAATACAAGCATTTCGCGGATTCCGTCTGCGCGATCAACGATTTTGACCGCCGCGACGTTCTCTACGAGATCCCTCTTCGCGCGATCTGCAGAAAAGACTATCCGAATATGCTCGCGTCGGGCCGCTCCGTCAGCGCGTCGGGGTACGCGTGGGACGTCACCCGCGTGATCCCGCCGGCGATCCTGACGGGTCAGGCGGCGGCGGAAGCGGCGGCTCTCTCGATCGAGAGCAAGAAGCCCGTTTCGGACGTCGATATCGCACTTCTTCAGAAGCGTCTTCTTGAGGACGACAACGTGATGATCCATTTCCCCGACGAATACGTCCCGAAGGACACCAGCGTGATCGAAATGGGTATTACCGAAGAATAACGCCAAACAGAAAAAATCCTGCCTTTCGGCAGGATTTTTTATATTTATCTCGAAATTTCTTCGAAAAACGGAGATCCGTGGGTTTTGAGACCGTATTCGTCCCAAATCCGATCGTATTTCGCGCTTCTTTCCGCGTATTCGTCGTTGACGGGGAAATTTTTTCCGTCAAGCCCGAAGAAGGAGCGGTAGAATTTCTCTTCTCTTCCCTTCATAAGCTTCAGCGCTTCGAGTACGGAAGGATCCTTCGTCAGAAGATATTCGCGCATCAATTTGCCTTCGGCTGCCGCGATCTCCTTGACGCGCGGAAAATACCGGTCGACGAGGAAGCGCGCGTAGGAGGCTTTTCTGTACGGACCGTAGGTCTTGAAATCGTCGCGCTCGCCGCCGGGGATCACCTCGACGGGGATCGTGTTTTCGCTCCGGATCGCTTCCATCAGCCCTTCGCGGTCAAAGCTTTTGACGAGCGCGACCGTGTACATCGCGCCGAAGCGCGGACCGGTCGGGACGTGCGTATCGCTGTCGCCGAGGATCGGCAGGCGTACGCCCTCTTCGCGCATATCGTTGTAGAGCATCACGGAGAAATTGTTGCCGCGCGCGCCCTGGTATCCGATCAGCTCGTAGCAGTCGAACATTCCCGATTTGTAAAGCGCGGGCGCCCACGCGGTCGCGACGTTGTAGACGTTCGGCTCCCAGAACGGGTGCAGAAATACCGCGATATCGCCGAGTTCGTGGATCTTGTCCGTCACCCATTTGACCATCGCGGTCTTGTCGCGGAACGGCATATCTTCGGGAAGCGTGTTTCTGATCGCTTCGACCTCTTTTTCGCAGGCGGCAAGGTCCTTGACGTAGTACTCAGTCACGCTTCCGGACGCCAGTGGGTGCAGAATGTGCACGTTTAAGTAGGGATAATGTACCTCCTCACCCTTGAAGACCTTGAGATCGGTCGGAACGCTCTCTGCGAATTCTTCGGATTCGAGCGAGCCCATCAGACGGTTGTGGTCTGTAACGCAGATAAAATCAAATCCTTCCTCGCGGCAGGAAACGGCGAGCGCAGACGGGTCGTCCCAGCCGTCCGAGCGGCTCGAGTGCATGTGGAAATCGCCGCGCAGGGGGCGCAGTGAAAACAGTTCTTCATCGAGCGCGTAGACTTCGAAGAAGAGGATATTCGGGTGATAGTCATCGAACGGCCAGCGCACGTTGTCGACGAGGATATAGTACGCTTCTTCCCTCTCGAACGTCCATTCAAAGGAGAGCCGTCCGTTTTCGTCGCCGTGAAGGACGAGATCCGGCTCTTTTTCGGTGAGTGCCTTTTCTTCCTCGACGGGCCATATTCTGACGTTATATTCCTTGTCGGGAGAGAAATTTCTCGACGACATCGCGGGAACGATCTCGACCCTGCTCTTTTTCCCCGTCGGGAAAACGGAAGGCGAGACGACGTAATACTTCATGATCGCTGGCAGCATAATGAACCTCCGGGACAGCTTTTACTTCGGGTATTGTATCACAATTCCCCGCCGAATGCAACCTTTTTTCCGAAAAAAGCGGAATAAAAAGACGGGGCGGGAGAGACGGCGGGAGCCTTCCAATTGCCCCCGCCCTACGGGTTTGTGCGAGCAATCCGGTCACCCGTAGGGGTCGGCGTCCTCGTTTGCCTCCCTCCCGGAGGGAGGGAAACTTTTCCTGCGGAAAAGGGGACCACCGAAAGGTGGTGAAGGGGTTGCAGGCAAGCGGAGCAGACAATCCCTCAGTCTCGCCGTTGGCGAGCCGGCCCCCTTTGCACAAAGGGGCCTTTCTGCGCGTGCATCCGCAACCGTCACCGACAAAAACGAGCCGCGCGGAGAATGGCGCAGTCCCATAAGGAAGTTTTTTGACACAAGAAAAACCGCCGAAAAGGAATTTGTTTTTGAATGCAATCCTCTTCGGCGGGTAATGTTTTTCGGACAAGCAAAAATTTGTCTGCCGATTCTTTCATCTTTTCCCTTACAAAATCTGATTCACTTAGTAATTTTCGGTTTTCCTTCGGCATTCAAAAGAGGAGTTATACCTCCTGCGTATCCCGATCTCCA
>JAZLHQ010000068.1:0-5775 GCA_045616925.1 Eubacteriales bacterium
GAAAAGGAAGCAAAATCCTTTTCGGTTTGTTTTCTTATGCAAATTAACGTCTATTCCATCTCATAGAGCTTGAGATCGCGGTATTTGCGCTTGAAGGTGTAGTCAAGACCGTCCGCGTACTGCAGAATGATCTTGTAATACTCGCGCGCAAGCCACTGCCCTTCCACCGTGTTGTAATGCTCGTTGTAGTAAGCCATGTCGAGAGGCAGACGGTGGACGATCAGAAACGCAGTGCCGTAATAGTCCGTGACTTCGGAATAATCGCCGATCTTGAGCGCCGAAACCTTTTCGACGTATCCGTCTTCAAGCTCGCCGTGCTCGGTGAACGTGTCGTATTTCTGATATTCGTACTTGAGTCCGAAGGTCGTTTCGTATTGCAGGTCGAATTCCGCCATCGAAAGCGCGCCCGATTTGAGTTTTTCGAGCGTGTCCTCGGCGAATTTCAGCTTCTCTTCGGCGTCGTTTTCGCCGTAGTAAATGAGAATATGCTCGCTCGAATAGAAGGTCTTGGGGAAATCCTCGTCGATGATCTCGACGCTCCACTTGATCGCGCCCGATTCGAGCGTCAGATAATCGTAAAGCCGGTCGCTGAGTTTTTCGACGCGGAATATTTCTCTCAGAACGTCCTCGGTGACGAAATTGGCGGCAAGATCCGCCTTGTATTCGTCCTCGCTGTCGTAGCTTTCTCTGAGATTTTTGATCTCGGCTTCGATCTCGTCCTTCTGCGCGTCGCTGAGTTTCAGTTTGTAGGTGTCCGCCAGAAGCGAATACGCCGCGAGTTCCCTGAGGGACGCTTCCACGTTTTCGGAGAGCGCCGCCTGCAATTCCGGATCATTTCTGAAATCCTCGTCGGAATAGTCGGCGTAGCCGTTCATATAGTTCTTGACGAAATAGCGGAGCATATCCTCGGAGACCTCGTAGTCCCCGACCTTCAGAGCGGTCGGGGATTTCGAGCATCCCGTGCATACTGCCGCCAAAAGCAGCAGAGCAAGCAATAAGGAGACGGATTTTTTCATTCTGATGACCATCCAATTGTGAACTTCTGATTATCCGCGCTGATTTCCGTCGATCGTTTCGCCGTGATAGAGACGGTTCGCGACCTCGACGATCTGCTGAACGCGTGAACTCGTGACGAAGAACGTGCCGGATTCCTCGCGGGCGAGAACTTTCTTGACGACGCGGTTGCCCTCGGCGTCCGTTTCGTAGACGAGGTTTCCGTCCTTGTCAAGCTCGTAGGAAATGTCCTCGATCGTGCAGAGGCATCTGCCCTCCGTCAGACGGTAGAAGCGGAACGTGCGCGTGACACTGTAAAGATAGTAGTCGATCACGGAAGTATCCTGCCCGAGCGCGTTCTTGACGTAAACGGGGTTGTCGCGGGTGACGAACTGCACTTCGGCGACGGGCGCGTTTTTGCGCGCCTCCTCGACCGTTTTTTCGTCTGCCTGATCGCGAAGATAGACCTGCAGAAGGATCTTGTAGAGCTGACGGAAGTTCTTGGTGTTGATAAGCGCCTTGCCGTCGTTCTTGAGATCGAATCCGTTGACTACGAGGTCCGTTCCGCTCTTCGACATACGGAAGAGCAAATCAACGTCAACGCTTTCGCTTTCCTTGTCCGAGTCAAGATGCAGATCCGTGTAACTTCCGCTGACTTTCACGGATGCCACCTTGTCGATGTTGATCTGCAGAAGCTCGCTCTGCAGATAAGTCGAAACGTCCCAGTCGAGGAAGTAGAGCGTCTTCGGACTTACGCGGCAGATCGAATTGTAGAGAACGGAGTAAGCGTAATAGTAGCCGTCCGGCTGGAGGGGACTGACGTGCAGATACGTGTCGATCTCGCCGCCCTCTTCGTTCGGCATGACGTCGTAGGTGTAGTAAAGAAGGGTGTAGTCTTCGCTGAGGCCGTATTTCGCGTAGGTCTCGGCGTCGAAGCCGTAATCCGTATAGGTCGTTCCGTCTTCGTCCGTGAATTCCATCGGCTTTGCGAGCGCGACGACCGCGTCGCCCGTCATATCGGTGAATACTTCGAAGAGTCCTTCAAAAGAAGTCGATCCGAAATATCCGCCGTTCGGATATTCGACCTTGTAGACGTTCATCGCCGCAAACTGCGTGAAGGGATCCTTCGCGGCGACGTCGACCGCCCAAAGATAGACGCGGATGTCGTTCTTCGTCTTGACCTCGCCGTTTTCGTTGTAAACGGGCTCGCCCTTGTCGTCTCTGACGACCTTGACGTCGGCAATTCCGAACTTCGAGAAGTTGGAAGCACCGTAGGAGGGGTTGACGGGGTAGATGATATTCGCTTCGACGACGTCGAGAACGCTGCCCGTTAATACGTTGAAGTTGAGCTGATAGATCGAAGATCTGCGGGATTTCTCGCCGTTTTCGACCTTTTCGTCCTCGTCGATAAGGCGGGCGTAATAGCCTCTGCCGGAGGCGAGTCTGTCGCCGATCACGACGGTGTGAGACGCGCCGGACAGCGACTTGATCGTGTAATACGTGTAGTTTTCAAGCGCTTTTTCAACGCTTTCCGCCTTCTCGAGTTCGTCGTTTCCGATGAGTCCGAAGCGGTTCATCGTCTCGTCGTCCGCAAAATCGACGACTCTGCTGCCGGAAACGGGGTAGCCCGCGTCCGTGATGAGGTACGGCAGGATGTCGTCCGAGCACGCGGCGTACTCAAAACCGATCAGATAGAACTGATCTTTCTCATAGGTGTAGCCGCTCTCGCTCTTTTCGCCGTCCTTGGTGCAGTGGTAAAGTCCCCAGTCGACGTATTCTTCGCCCTTTTCGGCGTTTGCGGGATTGTGGATCAGAACGGTGTCAAGTTTTGAGCGGTCGATCGGATCGAAGAGATAAACGACGCTGCTGTCGACTTTTTCGCCGCGCCAGACCTGCGTCATGGTTTTCGTTTCCTGATCCTTCGTCGCGAGCAGCGGTCTCACCGCCGCGAAATAGACGACGAGCAGGATGACGAACACGACGGCAAGCGCGATGATCAGATATTTTTGCCCCGAAAGGAAGGATTTTTTCGTTTGATCTTTTTTCATTACGAATGACGCCTCCTCACATAAACGACGACGCCGACGGCGCCGATAAGCGCGGGAATGGCGATCGCAAAGATCACTGTGCGGATCCGCGCCTGTCTGACGGTCAGGTCAAGACCTTCGCTGCGGATCAGTTTGTACTGGATATTCGACGGCAGATTGTAATCGCCGAGATCCTCGTGCATGACAAGGAGCAGATCGCGGTTCTTGTAAATATCGCTGTCGAGTTTTGCGCCGGACGCAAACGTGGTCGCGCCCGAAAGCATCACCTTGCTGCCGTTGACTTCGGAAACGGTGAGAAGCGCGTATTCGCGCTTGGAAGCCGTTGTTTTCTCTTCCCCGTTGATCAGTTCGCTCCCTTCGGGGACGTAAGCGACGACGCTCGTGTTCGCGGCGTTCTCCGAAACCTTCAAAGGACGCGCGTCCGTAAAGACGGTCTTGCCGTCAAGACTCACTTTTTTGAGAAGCTCCGCGCCCTTGCCGTCGGACGCCTCGTCCGACGCGAAGGTGTAGCCGTCCGTCGAGACGGAAGACGAGCCGCTTGCCTTGATCTTGGATCCCGCGAAGCTGACGCCGCACTTTTCGGCGAGCAGTCCTTCAAGATTGGAAAGTTCTCTCGAAGTCGGTTCCATCAGAACGAAAAGATGATGATTCTCACTTCCGAGGTACGCGTTCAGCTTGTCGAGCTCCGAAGAATTCTTCGTGTGAACGAGGTCGGTCTTCGGCGCGTATTCGACGACGATCGCGTCGCCCTCCGGCTCGAGATTCTCATACTGCAGGTTGATCTTGCGAACGGCAAAGCCCGCGTCGCGGTAGAACTGCCAGAGCGCGTGCGCCTGACCGTAATTCGCCGTCGCGTCCGTATCCGTCTGCCCCTCGAAGTAGGAGCCGACCGGCTCGCCGTGTCCCGTCAGGAAATAGACGGTCGGAACCTCCGACAAGTCCTCGGAGATCGCCGAGATCGCGGATGCGAAACGGTATTCGCCGCGGAAGGAGCTGACGTACGTCGTGCTGTAATTGAACGCGTAGAAATCGTCGCGGGTAAAGATGCGGAAATCGTGGTAATATTCGCCGGTCTTCTGCCCGTTCGCGTCCGTTTCGGGACGGTTGTTGTCGACGATGACGTTCGCAGACGAGAACGTATGCGTCTTGTAGTAATCGTCTCCGACGATCTCCTTGATCGTGTCGGGCGCGTCGCCCAGATTGAGATACGCGACCTTGACGAAATCGTAGCGCTCGGCGATCTGCAGAGCGATCTCGTGGATATATTTCATACCCCAGCCGCTCTGACCGTAATAATTGTTCGAAGTCGCCGTGTCTTCGAGCTTGTCCTTATCGGTGAAGAAGTAAATGGTGATATCCTGCTCCTTGTCGAC
Source organism: Eubacteriales bacterium (assembly GCA_045616925.1). Lineage (GTDB taxonomy): Bacteria > Bacillota > Clostridia > Oscillospirales > CAG-272 > JAZLHQ01. Next base: position 4,415 of record JAZLHQ010000068.1, read on the forward strand.
CGTGTCGAGCAATTTGCAGGTCGTATCGGTGAGTTCGTAATACTTTTCCGCGGTCATATCGGCGTACCAGAGGTAGTGCGAGGAAAGAGACGCGAAAATGACGTTCACGACGATCACGACCGCGATGATCGCGGCAGTCAGCGCGATGGCGAAGGCGCCGTATTTGAATTTTTTCTTCTGAAAGAATTTCATACGTTCCTCCCCTTACAGATGTCTTCTCTTGTAGAAAACGACGGCGCCGAGTACAACGATCGCTGCGGGGATCAGACCCCAAAGGAACACGTTCCAGAGCGTGACGTCGCTCTCGGTGATGCTGTCAAGCCCCTCGGTATTGCAGACGACGAAATCAATATCCCACGGCTGATTTTCCTTGCCCATCAGACGGGACGCGTAGAAGAGCACGTCCTTGTTGCCGCAGGAAGAATCGTCAAGGTACTTTTCGGAGGCAAAATCGGTCGATCCGCTCACGAAAACGTAGGTCGGGACGTACTCGTTGTCGGAGTTCATCCAGGTTTCGTAGGCGAGCGCGACGAGCGGCGCGGGATCCGTGACCTCGCTGCCGATCTGCTGATCGGTCTCGTAGGAAATGACCGTTCCGTCCTTGTAGTGCGCTTCGGTCGAAGCGGGCGTATAGAGGACCGTTCCCGTATATTTGGTCGCGGCGTTCTCGTAATAGCCGTCTTTTTCGACGAAATTCGGAGAAAGCTTCAAGGTCCTCGCGTTCGATACCATAATGGGAGGCGCGGAATCGAGATCCGTCAGGGAGAGCGTCAGGCTCGCGCCGACGTCCGCCTCGTTCTTCTGATAATCCGCGATGAAGGCGTAGTCGTCGCCGGTTTTACTGTAAACGACGTTGTCTTCAAATGCAACGCCCCAGTAGTCGAGCAGATATTCGTTGAAATTCGGAAGATCGGGCGTATCGGGATCCTCGAATACCATCAGATTGTGATTCGCTTCGTTGACGAATTTCCGGAGAACGGAAACGTCGCTGCCCGAGAAATCCGAAGCGGGGTCGAAGACCACGACGAATCTCGCGCGCTCGTCGTTCAGAAGCTTTTTGTAATCCGTGGAAACGTCGATCTTGCGGCAGTAAAATCCCGCGTCCTCAAAGGTCTTCGCGAGCGCGGATGCCTTGCCGAAATCGTCGATATTGCCGGCGTCTCCGATCTCTTCGCCGTGCCCCTCTGTGAAATAGACGATCGGGGTCGCGCCGGAAAGAGAGAGGATCGTCGCCGTGAAGCGATAATAACCGTTGAACGCGAAGACGTAGCTCGTGTCCTGGCTGAAGGTGAAGAAGGAATCGCGGCTGCAGATGCGGAAGTTGTGATGGTAAAGATCCTTGCCGTTTTCGTCCTTGCGCA
>JAZLHQ010000069.1:0-6196 GCA_045616925.1 Eubacteriales bacterium
CACGACCGCGCAAGTCACGACCGCGCAAGTCACGACCGAACAGGTCACGACCGCACCCGCAACGACCGCACCGGTCACGACGAATCCCGACACGACGAAAGCGGATCTGCCGAAGGTCGACACGCCCACCGTGACCACGACGACGTCGTCCCACGTGATCGAACTCCCGATCATCGAATTCTGAACGAAAAAACGCCGAAAAGTTACCTTTTCGGCGTTTTTGTTATTGTACTTCGATCTCCGGATCGTTTGCCGTCCTTGATTCGTATATCGCCCGAAGCTCGGCGATCACGTCCTCTTTACTGCGGACGAGACCTTTGTGGTGGCTGACGAGCAGATAGGGGGCGCGCAATTTTTTGAGAACGTTGATCTCGTCCTTCAAAAGCTGCGCGTTGTAAACGTAACGCCCCTTTTTGCCCGTACAGTAAAGGGCGTCGCCGACGAAGGCGTAGGTGCCGTCGACTTCAAGTCCGAGGCACCCCTTCGCGTGGCTCGAAGGAATGGGGAAGACGTGCAGCGACCCGAAATACAAATCTTCTGTGACGAGCGTCCCTTTTTTGACGTGTTTCTGCGTTTCTCTTGAAACGTACAGCTCGCAGAGAGGGATCTTGTCGAGATTTCCCGTGTGATCCGGATGGAAATGCGACAAAACGACACGGTATCCGTCGCCCGACGAAGGCAAGCGGTTTTCGCCGTTCCCGACGTCGAAAAGCCAGACTCCTCCGTCAGATCTGACGATCCCGACGTCCGCCGAAAGCGGATCCTCCGCGGCTTCTATGTAACTGATTTTGTCACTGATCCTGATTTCGTTCATCATATTTCCTTACTTTTGAAAATCCGGAGCGAGGGGCATAGACGGCGTGCCGCCGCCTCCGATCGAATCCGGCGAATTGTTCGTCACGACGTAAAGATTCTTGACGATCTTGTTCATATCCCGATAATAGGGGTCGGACGGGTCGCGGGTGTTGAGGCTGACGCCGTATTTTTCTTTGACCTCGCTTCGGACGCCGTCCTCGGCGCAGAGACAGTAGCAATCCCACGCGCTGTCGTCGGTGACGTAGCAGCCGTAGTTCTGAAGGGCGCAGAAGATCTTATGACCGACCTTTGTTTCGAGTCCGAGACTCTCTGCCGTCACGTCCTTGGGGATCGTCAGAAGAGAGCCCATGCGAAGATCGGGATCCTCCCGCCCCGATTTGCAGGAAACGAGTGCCGATAGGCATAAAAATATCGTGATCGCTTGAAAAAGCACTCTTTTCATATCATAAACCCCACCTTTACGATTCATTATAACATTTTCTTCGCCTCGACGCAAGTGCAAAATCCAAAAAAGTCATTGCCGTCGTCGTCTTCGACGTAACTGATTTTGTCGGTGATTCTGATTTCGTTCATTTTGATTTCTCACCTTTCATATCGTTCGCGAGCGTACATATTGGTGCTCCATTAAGACCCTTCCGTCGCCAAGAATAGGGAAGACAATGGATTTTTTCAAAAAACGCTTTGTCTCTTATAGTATAACAAAAAAGTGTAAAAGAATATATGCGCAAAATAAAATCTACCAATATTACCTACTTTCCTAAAAAAAGAAAGCGTCTGCAGACGAGTTTATCCACAAACGCTTTCTCTTTCACAATGTCGAGAGAAGGTTTATTCCATTTACAAAGTCATAAAATACAAAGCCATTCATCACGACAAGCAATACGTTTTCCGACGCAATATCGTGACAATAGTATAAAGCTACCTGCAAATCCGGTCGATTCATATTTTCTCTTACGTATTTGCTTATATCGTTGCTCCATTGTTTTGCTGTTGCAACCAACTCATTCCAAGATTTTTTAGCAGACTGATCGTTTATTTCATAGGCTTGGTACACCAAATACGTAATTCCTTCAGGAGAAAATTGGACGTTAACCATTGAGTTTGTAACCGACACACTGAATTCATTCGATTTAAAACTCATTCCAAGGGCACCACTTATATAATTTTGAACGTCAAGATCAGTATATTTCTTGGGCTCTATAACAGGATCGGTTACTGGGCTTGTCGTTACCACCGGCATTAAAGCGGCGGGAATCCGTGCGCTGAAAACTGTGGCACAGACGGCAATCGCTACCATCGGTACTTCTGCCATTCTGTCCGAAGTAAATTGGGCGGTAGTCTGCTCGGCGGCAGCCTTAGCGGGTCTCCTGTCCTTACTCACCTCGGTTGCGGGTCTCCCGGAAGTCAAAGAGACTGACGATGAGACTGTGTAACATAAAGTCCTCCTAAAAACGAAACACCGGCAGGGGCATTACCCTTGTCGGTGTTTTGTTGTATTCCCGAACACTATTCCTCGAAAGAACATTGAGTTCGGATTATACTCTAATGGTGGACCCGAGGAGAATCGAACTCCTGTCCGAAAATCCCTGCTTACAACTTTCTACGAGCGTAGTCGGTCTTTTGAATTTCCCTCGTCGGTCCCCGGCAGACAGGGTACCGATCCGGTAGCTTCCTTATGCGTGATCAGTACGGAGGCAGCTCCTGATGCACGTTCATCGCTCAGTGACGCTCATCCGGGGGCCGCGATACTCCCCCGGTGAACGGGCGGCTAAAAAGCCGCGTCACCGCTTACGCGGCAATTGCTTCGTTATTAGCGTTTAATTTTAAAAGGTTGAACCTGTTGACGGGATTGCTCAGCCCGGCTCGCTTATCATACCTCGGAACCCCCGTCGAAACCGGTACGGGCCCGTATCGTTTATTATATCCCATTTTCACCGTTTGTCAAGTATTTTGCGGCGGATTCTTGACATTTTTTCGCGTCGGTGCTATAATCATAGGGTAAAATTCCACGAAAAGAAAGGAAATTACCATGTTTTTAACGTATAATCACCCCTCCGTGCGTCTGACGGGACGTTTCCACCCGCTCGGGTCGGCAACTGCCGCGACCGCGCCCGGCTCCTATATCGAGATCGCCTTCAAGGGCAATTTCATACGCCTCTCCTTCGACATCAAGGACTGCGAATATCCTTTCCCGCACATTTCGCTTACCCTCGACGGCGGACCCCTCTTCGAAGCGGCAATCGACCGCTATCTGCGCGTCGACTGCGAAGAAGGGGAACACCTGCTGAAAGTCATTTATAAAGGCGGCAAGGAGCGTCATAACCGCTGGGAAAAGCCGCTCGCGGGCAAATTCTCCTTCATCGGCGCAGAGGTCGATTATCCCGCCGAACTTGCGCCCGATATGCGCAAAACGATCGAATTCGTGGGCGATTCGATCACCGAGGGCGTTTTGATCGACGCTTTCCTGCATCCCTTCGACGACGACCAGTGGAACCGTCCGTTCCAGGACGACGTGACCGCGACCTACGATTATCTGACGGCGAAAGCGCTCAATCTGCGCGACCTGCACATGGGCTACGGCGCGGTCGGCGCGACCAAAGCGGGCGTCGGCGGCGTGCCGAAGGCTGCCGAGGCGTATCCCTATTGCTTCAGCGGCGCGCCGGTGCTTTACGGCGATCCGGATTTCATCCTCATCAATCACGGCGCGAACGACAGAAGAACGGGCACGGATCTCTATGTCACGGAATACGAAAAACTGCTCGATCTGATCGTCTCGACCCACCCGACCTCGAAGATCGTATGCCTGTCCGCGTTCTGCGGCTTCGGCCACGAGGAACTCGGAAAACTCGTTGCGGAATATAACGCAAAGAACGGCACGGATATCTTTTTCATCGACAGTACGGGCTGGGTAACTCCGGAACCGCTCCATCCCCTGCGTGACGGTCATAAGACGATCGCCGCGCATCTGATCCCCATCCTCAAGGCAAAATTTGATTTGTAATAGCGGCGCGGCATCGGTAACGGTGCCGCGTTTTGGGAAAGAATATGATCATCAAAGTACCGATGGAATTCGCCGGCAGACGCGTTTCGGCGTTTTTGAGAAAACATTACGGCGTTTCGAATAAACTCCTGCAGCACCTCAAATATAAGCCGCGCGGGATCCTGAAAAACGGGGAAGACGTGCGCGCGAACGACGTCCTCGCCGCCGGTGACGTCTTGACGCTCGATCTTTCGGAGGCGCCGAAGGACAACCTGCTCGCGTCGCCCGAAAAGCCGCGGATCCTGTACGAATCGGAGACGGCGGTCGTCATCAATAAACCGCCGCACACGCCGACGTACCCGTCGGGCAGTCACAGATCGGACAGCGCCGCCAATATGCTCGCCGCGTATTACGGCGAAAAGTTCACCTTTCGCCCCGTCGGCCGCCTCGACGCCGACACGACGGGCGTTCTGCTCGCGGCGAAAGATCCGTACACCGCCGCTGCCCTGCAAAATGCGCGCAAAGAGGGAAGAGTCCGGAAGATCTATCTGGCGCTCACGTCGAAGACGCCCGAAAACGAGGCGGGGATCCTTCGCTCCTATCTGAAAATATCGGACGACGGACTGAAAGTCCTCGTCTCAGAGACGAAAAAAGAGGGATATAAAGAGGCGAAGACAGCCTACCGCGTCCTTTCGTCCTCCGAAAAAGGCGCCGTGATCGCGGCGCGCACGCTGACGGGCAGAACGCATCAGATCCGCGCGCAGTTCGCGTTTATCGGCTGCCCGCTCGTCGGCGATGCGCTCTACGAAAGCACGGATCAAAGACTTGACCGCCACGCCCTGCACGCATATACGATCCTTTTCCCGGAAGGCGGGGAAGACCTGCGCGTGTTTGCGCCGATCCCCGATGATTTTATGGCGATTATGCGGGAAAACGGCGGTATAGGCGCAATCAATTCCGATGATTTTTCGGAACTCTGTTGACTTTTGGGCGAAACTGTGCTATACTACCACTTATGAGATTGTGAAAAAATAGTCGAAAAGGAACTCTACCGTGAAAAACGTACTCGAACTGCTGGAAAGAGCCGCAAAACGCTTTCCGGATAAAGTATTTCTCGGCGACGAAAACGGCTCGCTCACGTACCTTGAGGCACTGAACGCGTCGAAATCGGTCGGAAGCGCGCTGAAAGCGCTCGGCAAAGGCTCTGCTCCCGTCGCCGTCTATATGGATAAAACGCCCGCGAACGTCTGCGGCTTTCTGGGCGCCGCCTATGCGGGGAAATTCTATACCGTCATCGACCCGCAGATGCCGAAGGACCGCATCGAAACGATCCTCGGAACGCTTTCTCCCGAAGCGATCGTTTACGACGTCAACCACGCCGACAAAGTGCGCGAGCTGAACTTCAGCGGCAAACTTTTCGCCTACGAAGAGATCGTCAAAACGCCGGTCGACGACGATTTTCTCAACGAGATCTGCAGAGAAGCGATCGACACGGATCCGCTTTACGCGCTCTTTACTTCCGGCTCGACGGGCGTCCCGAAGGGCGCCGTCGTCAGCCATCGCGGCGTGCTCGCGTACTCCGAATGGGTCTGCGAAGCCTTCGATATCGATGAAAATACGGTCTTCGGCAACCAGACGCCGTTCTATTTCAGTATGTCGGTGCTCGACCTCTTCGCAACGCTCAGAGCGGCGGCGACGCTTTATATCGTCCCGAAGGTCTATTTCACATTCCCGGTGAAGCTTGCCGAGTATCTGAACGAGAAGAGCGTCAACACGATCTATTGGGTCCCGTCGGCACTGTGTATCGTCGCAAACCTCAAGCTGCTCGATTTCGTGCAGCTTCCGACGCTCAAAAAGATCCTGTTCGCGGGCGAAGTGATGCCGACCAAACAGCTCAATTACTGGATCCGCCGGATGCCGGACGCTTATTTTGCAAATCTCTACGGACCGACCGAGGTCACGGATATCTGCACGTATTACGAAGTCAACCGCGCGTTCCGCGACGACGAGCCCCTGCCGATCGGCAAAGCGTGCAATAACTGCGGCGTGATCGTCGTCAAGGAGGACGGCACCGAAGCGAAGGACGGGGAAGTCGGCGAGCTTTGCGTGCGCGGATCGTTCCTTGCGAACGGATATTACAACAATCCCGAAAAAACGTCCGCGGCGTTCGTGCAGAACCCGCTCAACCCGCACTACCCCGAAACCGTCTACAAAACGGGCGATCTCGTTACGAAGAACGAATACGGCGAATATATGTACGTCGGCCGCAAGGATTTTCAGATCAAGCACATGGGCTACCGGATCGAACTCGGCGAGATCGAAACGGCGGTTTCGGCGCTTGAAAAGATCCGCGCCTCGGTCTGCGTCTTCGACGCGCAGAAAGACCGGATCGTGCTGATG
>JAZLHQ010000070.1:0-2767 GCA_045616925.1 Eubacteriales bacterium
GAAGGGTATAGCCGTCTTTTTCAAGCATTTGGGCGGCATTCCGCAGCTTTTTCAGCGTTCCGTAACGGAGATAAGCGACGTTCGTGTCGTAGATCCGCTTTCCCGTGAAATTGTCTTCGGTCGCGTATTTGAGGTCGATCGAAACGTTTTTGAGATGATCGGTCACGGGAACGAGCTCGTCGTCCGCAGGGATCCGCGCGGTCGTGACAGGCACGGTAGTGATCGCTTCGGTCGTGACGGGTAAAGTCGTGATCGCCTCGGTCGTAACCGTTTCGGTCGTGAGCGCCTTTGTCGAGATTGCCTCCGTCGTATTTGATTGACTCTCATTGGTTTCGTAGGGGTCGGCGCCTCGACGACCCGCCTCGACGGTCCGTTTTGCGGGTTCGCGCGAACAAGCGGCGAAGAGAACGACGAACATTATGAATAATGATAAAAGCAAGACGCGTTTCAAGGCAAAATCCTCCGTAATTTCAAGTAATTCCATTATACCCTCAAACGGCGTGTTTGTCAAGCCGCGCGATTTTTGTAAAAAAACGCATTTCCCATTGACAAACGCGCGGTATATGTGCTAAAATGAAGATAGTAACGATAAATCCATACAAATATTTGTATATAATCTCGAAAAGGAGACCGAAATGAAGAAACTGACGGCACTTTTGCTGATCTTCGCGGCGCTGCTCGGCGTACTCGCCGCCTGCCGCGCCGAGGAAGATAACGAAACGCGGCGCAAAAAAGCGGCGGATCCGCTCGTAAATTCCTCGCAGTTCCTCGATCTTTCCCTCGAAGCGTACATCTACGCGCGCCTCAAAACGGAAGAATTTCTGAACGCCGACCCCGCAAAGGTGTCGCCGGAAGAACTCCGGAAAAATCTCTCGGAGATTCTTTCCGCGTACGACGCGGCACAAAAGGCGGCGAACGCGGCGGAAACGGCGCTCGATTCCTACGAGGCCTCCCAAAAGGGCAAAAACACCGCCAAACTCCTGTCGATCAAAGACCCCTTCGCGCTCGAGTGCTACGCGAAGAGTGACGCGGAGGAATGGGCGGAAAAGATCAATAAAGCCTACGAAAATACGGACAGGAACGCGAAAAGCGCGGAGCGCTTCCGCCAGCTCGCCGAGCAGCTCGGCACCGACGCCCGCACGGCGGTCAAACAGTTTCAGACCGCGAACGAGATCCTCGCGGGCAACGCGATCAACGAAGCCGAATTTCTGGACACCTGCGTAAAAACAGCGACGGTGATCAAAACGGGAAGCAAGGTCGGACTCTTCGTCTGCGGCGTCATCGCCTCGGGCGGAACGGTCGGTGCGGCGGGTATCACGCTTGCCGCGGATTCCACGGCGCTCGCGACGGCGGCGACCGTCTTCTCGGGCGCAGACGCGATGCTCGACGTTGCGGCGACGGGAAGCACGATCGTGCTCGGCGAAGATCACGCAGTATCGAGAACGTTTTCAGACGCCGAGAATATGGTCGGCGGAGTTTCGTCCGTTCTGACGCTTTCCAACCTCGTCACGAGCTTCGATCCCAAGAAAGCGCAGGACGTTTTCGACGGTCTGAGCTTCGTCGCGGACACCACCGTCGGACTCGTTGCCGAAAACAAGATCATGGGCATCGAACTCAGTCCGGGAAACAAGAAACCCGTCAAGGGCGTCTCCTACGACGTCGATATCGCAGGCAAAACGCAGGCGGAGGCGGCGGACGCCGTCAGGAAAGCGGGCGGCAAGCTGCCCGAGGGCGGAACGCGCACGGTCTCCGATATTTTGAAGGGCTGGAAGGCGACCGCTTCCGACTACCTTTCGGCAACTGAAAAGATGATCGCGGACGCTCAAAAATCCGCGGAAACCACGAAAGCCGACGGAACGTCGACCCCTGTGACGGGCAAAACACCCGACCCGAAATCGCACGAATTCCTGATGGAAGTGACGTACGCTTCCTTCCCGGTCGGCAGCTTCAACGATAAGACCGCAGACGATTTCATATATCGGAATATGACGGTCACGCTTTTCGTCTCCGAGGACGGCAGCTTCTCGCTGACGGTCCCGAAGGGCGGCTCGGTCGTTGAGAGAGACAACCCCAAGCGCACTTATACCTATTCGGCGGACTCCTTCACGATTCGCGGCAAGCTCGAAGACGTCGGCGTATTCACCGCCGCTCACGAATACGCTTCGACGAAACTTTTGTCGGTGACGGTCGAACCGGGGGACGTTTCGTTCTCGGAGATCATTGATTACGACCCGTCGGTCACCTATATCTCGACCGATCGGCAGGTCTTCTCGTACAAAACGTCGCCGAACTCGCACGACGACGGCGGTCAGCCGAATGCGTCACTCTCGAGAAGCGGGGACGTCTGGGAATTTTCCTATTACGATTACGTCCTGTCGGAGATGAACGGCAAAGCAGGCACTTCCTCCTTCTGCATCGTGCTTGAAAGCGTAAAATGATCCGGTTTTTTCGGAAAATACGCCGAAAATCTTGACAGACCGCGAAAAAAGTGTTAAAATATGCGGTATTCATAAAGATTTGAAAGGACTCTTTGCAATGAAAGTACGCAATCTTCTCGGTGAGAGAATGAAAACCGCGTCCGACGACTGCATCATCGAAAGCCAGAAGCTGATGACGCGCGGCGGCTATATGAAAAACGTCTGCAACGGCATTTACTCGCTCTATATGCCGACCCAGCGCATTTCGAGAAAAATTCAGAATATCCTCAGGGAAGAAATGGATCGCATCGACGGTCAGGAGGTCCTCTTCCCGGTCGCCATGCCCGCCA